>JBARPA010000498.1:0-1944 GCA_049642665.1 Candidatus Zixiibacteriota bacterium | reverse complement strand
GTGTAAAGAAAATATTCCCCTGGTCAAACCCGGAAGCAGGAAACTGCCTGTGTAGTTAGACATCTCTCTGCCCTTTTAGGAAAATAAGTTTCTTTTCTCTGAGATAATGAGTAGCTTTTGTCTTTTGTTTTGTCGGTTTTAATTATACTGATTTTGGAAGTTGAGTATATTGTACAAACAATCAGTTATTGAGCGGGAAAAGGGTGACAAAGGGGATAGTTGCATCCCCTATCTTTGATACTATTACTTAAGTAGTTTTAACTTGAATTCCGGTTGTGTTGTCCTTATCCTCCAGAAGGATTCTCATCAGCTCGTCAATTTTTTCCACCCGGAAAGGTTTGGAAAGATACCCGTCTGCCCCTTCCTGCAGGGCCTTTTGAGCCGGGTAAACCTGGGGGTAAGCTGTGATCATGACCACTGGAATTTTTTTACCCATTTTTCTTATTTCCTTGAGCAGGGTTATGCCGTCCATTCTGGGCATCTTGATATCGGTTATCAGAAGATCGAATTTCTCGGTTTTCAATTTCTCTAAAGCTTGGTCTCCGCTTTCCACACCAAAAGAGAGATAATCCAGACTGCTTAAAGTCTCCACCAGTATCTGGCGAAGCTTCTCATTATCCTCTGCTATCAGGACTTTCTTGGGAGCCTCCATTGTATTATTGTCCATATCTGATCTTCTTCCCAGGACGTTGCTCATCAACTCCTCGATCTTTCCGATCCGGAAGGGTTTTGCCAAAAATCCATCTGCACCCGCCTCCATTGCCTGATCCATAGCATAATTGAAATCGTATCCGGTGATGATCAGGACCGGAAGATTAGGCTGGGTGCTTTTTATGGCTTTTAGAAGGTCAATGCCGTTCATCGTTGGCATGCGGATGTCGGCAATCACCAGATCCATTTTTCTTTTCTTAAGAATAGACAGAGCCTCATTTCCATCCGGGGCTCCAATTGTATTGTAGCCCAATGCGGAGAGGGTATCCATCAGAAGCTGGCGAATCTTCTCGTCATCGTCAACCACTAAAACGCGTACATTCTCTTGCATATTTTCCCCTTTTAGTATTAACTATATAAGTTATCGTAACTTTTCCTGATTACTTGAGGGCGAAAAAGGGAAGATTCTTTAAAGGTTCTGATTTGAATTTTAACTAATATCAACCCAACTGAAAAGAGATTTTTTATATGCCTTACAATAAGTTAACCCAAATGAAGAGAATTTTGATTTTGAGAGGTATTTATTACTAACAGCAAATAATTCTAAAGTTTAAGGAAATCGATTCAAGAAGGTAAATATTTTAGTTTCTTCTCCAAAAAACTCACCCCCTTTTGTTCCCCCTCTCTTAGTAAGAGAGGGGTTAGGGGGTGAGTTCAAAGAACCTGCTATTTTTTTTCAAGAAGGTAAAGCGCAAAGGATCACACACCCTGGTATTAATGCCTTCCATAAACCAATTCTTTAGCAACTCTTTTGGAGAAGAACCATGTTTTAAAGAGGTCTCTGAAAGACTGCTTGTGGAGGAGAATCTGGAGTGTTCACCTTTAGGTGAACCATTGAAAGATGGTTGTCTTTCAAGAAGTTTTAGGTCAAGCTAAAGTCGTCAAGATCTTGAGACTTGACACTCCAACAAAACTTTTCCCAGTTTGACTTTTTCAGAAATCTCTTAATAAATGCTTGACAAGCTTGTATAAATTTTTACATTTACAATATAAATCGAATAGGTTTTCTCAGAGGTCGGGTTAGAAGTAATATAACTTAGGATGTTTCGGGTTGAAGCATGATTAGTGCAGGTGATTCAAAGATAATCGAAAAATGTGGCGGCTGTCCCAAAGCAGAGCTGTGGGGCACCCCGGCACTTGAACCCTGTAGGGGGTGTTATAGAGATCAATATAATAAATGTTGGGCGCTTAACACTTGAAATAATATTGAATGTGCGGAGATGACAGACACTG
>JBARPA010000497.1:0-2589 GCA_049642665.1 Candidatus Zixiibacteriota bacterium | reverse complement strand
ATCCAGAACATCTACATCCCCGTTTAGGTTCACATCACCAGAAAGCCCGGAATAGGCAACATTGGAAAATCCTGAGCAAAAACCTACGTCATCATAAGCTTTAATAACGAAGTAATACATAATATCCGGGGAAAGACCTGAAACTTGGCAGCTATCAATAGACCCGGCAGGAGACGGAGAGGGTTCATTTTCAACTGTATCAGCATGCTCCCACCAGAACACCGTATCCGTTCCAACGACTGTGCTGGAATATCTCAAATCGTAATATAATGCTGTGCCCAAATTCCCATTATCTCCAGTAGCTGTCCATTTAACATTAACAGAGCCATTTTCTACTAAACTTGCGCTCAGGTATTCGACAGGAGCAGGGGGTATCAAATCCAAACCAGTATCATAGAACTCCTGTGCTAAAATTGCTTTTTCAACTAAATCTGAGAAATCAAGATTGGAATAGTAGGTGTAAGGGTGATCAGGGAGATTGATATCTCTGTTTTCTGGATCAGTGTGAAAATTTTCACCTGCTATTAGAGCCACTGTCGCAAAAATAGTATCTCCTGGAGCCAGATTAAATGGACCGAAAGAATAAAGAAATTTTATAACGAACCCTTGTACATAAATATACGAAACTATAGTAGGACAAGGAATCCAAGATGTATCAATGTCTGGCACAATTTCTGTAAATATCTGGTCATAATCTATCTCCCCGTTTGACATAAGGAAGTATTTGGATATGTCTCCTCCTGGTGTGCCCATGGCATCATCAGGAAACCTTTCCAAAAGACCAGCAGAGTATGGATTGATTTGTGCCCATCTTTGTTGATTAACTTTGAGCCAGGGACCCCAGTCTTTAGGGTAACCCTGACCATTTGAAATCCACCAGTTATATGAAATTCCGACATTAGGATTGCTACAACCAAGTAGTTTAAGCCCTATCACACCAGTAGGACTGAGTTCAGTAAATAGTCCTGAATAAGACTGGCCATTATTATCAGCAGCCCAGGCTATATTTACTTTAGTTGTCTCACCAAAAGGATCCACATAATTTTCTAAAAAACCTGTTATATCATCGTTATGTGACTGTTCCCATGCATAATAATTTTCACTGATGTGATAAATAGCTGGATCCAAATAGAATCCCAAGTAAATTTCAGATAAATCATAAATTTCGATGTTTTTGATGTGATAAGATAAAATTATAAAATCGTCGTATTCTGGCTGTAATCAGGAGTATCCAATTTGAGTGATCTCTAATCCTAAAGGATAATGCGGTCTGCCATCCCAGTCGGTACTTGGATCCCAGGGAGACAGTGGGGCATCAGCAGTATCCGAGAAAATTCCTATTATATCCTGTGCAGATAGAGCTTCCGGTGAGTAACAGGAAGTTTCTGGAATAGTCGATTTCTCGATTATCCCATACTCTTGTCCCACACCTGGTGCCATCTCACACATCCACCACCAACCATCCGCACCAACTGTGACCAGAGTCTCAATTTCAGTTTCTGTTGTTACTATAGCCCCTATCCATAGCGCTCCTTGAAATAGATATTCTATACCTGAGTTTTGTGGTGTTTCAAAGGAAGGTGCTATTATCTCAGAATCGGGATTGGGATTGAAACATCCACCTAGAGTCTCATAAAATTTCCAATGTCCCTTGCCATATCTACGGCTTCCTAAGAATCCCCAGTTGGTGTTGCAGAAATAAACATTCCCCACTCGGTGTACTCTCTGCTGTGCTTCAGGGAGTCCGCTTATTTTCATTGGCTCTTCAGAAACCAGAGATCGAGCATTAAGATCAGATGCTACAAAAACAAGAAAAACAGCCAAAATCAGTATTTTTTTGAACATTTTCTCACCCCGCTCAAAATACTATCCTCTATACCAAATAGAGAATAAGATTCAAGGTATTTATGTTCTTTAAAGTAATTTAACTAAAAATCGAAATTTGTCAAGGAGTTAATTTAATGAAATACTGGAAGTTATGTTACATGGACAAAGGGGAGCGTTTTGTATTGGATCTGGGCTTCACTCTTTTCTTGAGCGAATCGTCAAGTTCGTCAAAGTTTAAAGCAAGCGGGATTTTTGTTTGGGGCTGGTCTAAAATCCCCATCTCAGCTTTGTTATCCTTTATATGTATCCAATCCAGAGAATATTTGAGTTTTCCCTTATACAGAAGGGCCAGACTGTTTAACTTGTGTAACCTTTCTTCACAGAGCATTTTCCCGTTCACCTGATATACTATCTGTGGGTCATGAGAGTAGACCTGGATTCTCTGACCATCAAAGATATTGGGATTGGACTCGATGAATTTCAAAAGCTTTAAAAGGCTTATATAGTTGCACTCATCCAGCTCGCCTCGAAAGTGCGTCCTGAACAAAACCCCCAGGTCAGGCATGGCAAAGGAGATCAACACTCTCTTTTTCCCCAGCTTATCAGTCGATTCTATTTTTGCTGAAAAGTAGCATTTCATAGCTTTTCCCTCCACCCCAAGAAAAAGCAATTGATATGCCACTATATCTAAGTTTAAAAGATCGCTCGGAGATAGATTGTCAGTTATGTAATTAGTTGCGTTTCAGGAGATTAATAAAAGAG
>JBARPA010000496.1:0-2649 GCA_049642665.1 Candidatus Zixiibacteriota bacterium | reverse complement strand
ACCCCATAGAGTTCGTGCACGAATCCCGAAACTGCATTGTCAAACAAAGGGAAGTAGGAATCGATACTCATTCCTTCGGGCATGCCTTAAAGCATGTTTTGAGACAGGATCCGGACGTCATCTTCGTAGGAGAGGTAAGGGATCTGGAGACTATGACTGTGGCTCTGGAAGCCGCTGAGACCGGGCATCTGGTTTTGACCACACTTCACACCAGCGACGCCACCCAGACCATAAACAGAGTCCTGGGCATTTTTCCTCATGATCAGAGGGAAAGCGCTGCCACCCAGCTGGCGTCCTGCTTAAGAGGAGTTGTCTGTCAAAAGCTTCTGCCCAGAAGGGACAACAAAGGTTTGGTGGTAGCAACCGAGGTTTTGACTATAACTCCAGCAGTTAAGTCAATAATAAGGGATGACAAGATCGAGCAGATACCCACCCAGATCCAGACCGGATCTGCCAAGAAGATGCACTCCATGGACGCATCCCTACTCAAGCTCTACCAGGCGAACAAGATCAGCTTTGAGGCTGCATTAGACTTTGTAGAGGACAAAAGAAGGTTTGTGGCTATGTGCAGCGAAAAAGAGGCAAAATTATCCCCGGCCTAACCACGCCAGTGGTTGGTTGTTAGTTATTAGTTATTAGTAATTAGTAATTAGCTATTAGAATCAAAAGATTATCTGGCTTTAAACTCATTCACAAATTTATTGCCTCACCTTATTGATTTATAACAAATATCGCAAATTCATAACAATCCCACGGAGAATCGAACCCCGGTCTGATCCCTGACATCGTTCAGTCCTTCCTTAATAGGATTACTTCTTTGCTTGATATATAACTTCATTGATCGTGTTAACTATTAGTTCCAAGGCTTCGGGATAATTTACAATTCCCTTTTCATAAACAGTTACGATTATTTCCTTAGTTGAATTACCAATTGTAAGGCTGATCTTCAGAGGTACAGAAGGTGGGTAATGGTTTTTCCTATCTTGACATTCTTTATTCAAGGTATCACAGTCGTAAATGTCTTTCATGGCGAAAAAGCCATGATCTCGTATGAACCCTGCTAGTTCTTCAACTTTCTCTCTAGATGTAGAAAGGCTTTCCTCTTTGTCACCTGTATATAGCTGCTTATAATTTACTAGAATCTCCCCATTACTTTTTATCAATTTTTTATTTTCAGTAACTGGATTTATTCCACCATAGAACCCACCGCCCGCCAATGAAATTTCAATCAAGGTCTTTGAGTCAATTTCCTGTAATGGCAATTTACTAGAGCTGATTTCCTCTTTTTGTGAAATTTGTCTGGTGCATTCACTGCTAATAACAACGAGTAAACTCAGCATCAGCAGACATGTCTTAATATTGTAGGTTATTCTACAAATCATTTGTATATTCCTTTTTTTCATCTTTTAATCAGTAGATATTTAGCTAAAGAATAGACCGAAATATAATAAATCCTACTCATGTCTAAAATCTCTACGTTAATTAATTTGCTTTATCTTTACCCAATTTGGTCCTGGTCTTTCTTTATTTTACCTGTTTACTCAAGAACACAATTATTACCTAAGAAGGACCATCTTCCTACATTCAGAGAATTCACTCGTTTGTATCTCATAGAAATAAACTCCACTTGAGACAGTAATACCACTTTTATTTGTGCCATCCCAGGATGTCTTGTGATATCCGGCTGGCTGCACTTGATCAATCAAAGTTGTCACTCGTTGACCAAGTACATTATAGACATTGACCTTGACTTTAGTCGGCTTGGGTAACCGATACTCGATTACCGTCTCTGCATTAAAAGGATTAGGATAGTTTTGTTTTAACACAATCTCGGAAGGTAACTCTTGATCTTCCTCTTGCTCCTCAACCTCAACCGGCCTTTCACCAATAGTAAACCAAACCGGATACATCCCGTCGATAGCAAGTACATAATCACCGCCAGCGCCGCTTATTTTGTCGTTCTGAAGTTCAACTGTTCGAATGGTATACTGCCATCCATCGTGATATTGATATACTATCTTAGAGTCGTCATTTGAGTATGAGGGAAATCCCAAATCCCATGAGTTACTAATATTCGTGATCGTCCCCACTTTACTCGTCTCGAGATTTGCACCCAGGACATAGGATTGACCAGAGGAGTTATCAACAAAGTCAAAGGCAATTATGTAATCATTGTTAGAGGCGTAAATTGGATTACCAACGCTCACATCTTCAGATTGAGAGGGAAAGACCTGCCAGGCAGCTCCATCGCCTGCCCGCATACTATATATGCTCCAATAATATGTTGTATCCTGCTCGTTAATTACTTTCGTATTGATGGCATCGTAGAGAACGTATTCACTATCTTTTTTCCAGTCCAGAGCATCCGCGTAAAGCATCAGAGCAGTTGATCCCTGAAGTCCGGCAATACGGTTGATTTTCCAGGTTTTATCACTGGCACCAGTAGTGTCACTTAGATCAATAATATAAAGGGTGGTATCAATGTAGATACTGGTGAAAGCTAACTTTTCTCCATTGGGTGAGAAGGCAATACTCCAGATCGTACCTGAGGTGCTCAGAGGCGTTTCATCCTGTCCATCACAGCCTATGATTCTGAGGTTGTAAGTGGTGTCGACAAAGAGAATAAAGTCTCCTTCATCAGTCACACTC
>JBARPA010000495.1:0-1693 GCA_049642665.1 Candidatus Zixiibacteriota bacterium | reverse complement strand
CCCTTACATTGACCCGCCCCCAGGTCCCATTAGCGGCAATGATTTCGTGTCCTCTTCAGTAGATTACAAACATTACAAAGAATTCTGGCGCTTTTATCAAAGTGGGCAGTTCGTTCATTTTATTGCTTGCAAAGAAGATTGGGTAAACCAAGAAGAGCTAAAACGGCAGGGTCTTGGTGTTTTTCAGCCGGATGCAAAAGGTGGCAGCTTTCTGAGTATTCTCTCAACCCTGTATTTAATAACCCAAATGTATGAGTTTGCAGCTCGTCTCGCCGAGAAAGGGGTCTTCGACGGTGAAATGGAAATGTCGCTCGAATTATACGACATGAATAATCGCCAACTTTTTTTCTGGGATGCCACACGGACTCTTTTCCGTGCGTACATTTGTCACATTCCTACTATAACGAAACAGCAGCCTATTAGCGTTGAGCGACTTCTGGGAAGCTCGGCTGAATTAGCTTTAGAAACCACTCTCTCGATTTTCGAGCGATTTAATTGGGATGAACCTCCTCGTGGAATTTTTGTAGAGGAGCAAAAGAAGCTATTAGAAAGAAGACTATAGGAACTGATGACGATCGATTGTGAAAGATGAGGATTTGAGTAGGTACATTCTATAGAGTTGAGAGTTAAGAGTGAAGAGTAGAGAGTTTAAGCGGAGTCCTATGGACTCCGCTTTTTTATTTGACTTTATGTCAAAGTAGAATTAAATTTAACAAACGTATTCGTTTAATAAATAACTACAGGTTTTCTTGCCATACACTAATAACAAGAAAGGAGTAAAAATGCCCAAGGATTTCTTAGCCATAACTGATTTCAACAAAGATGAAATAACAGAGTTATTTCATCTGGCAAAGGATTTAAAGAAAAAAAAGATCGAACCCCAGCCCCTGAAAGGGAAAACAGTTGCCTGCATATTTCACAAACCCTCCTTGAGAACAAGGATCAGCTTTGAGACAGGCATCGGAGAGTTGGGGGGAAAATCTTTGTATATAACCGAAAAAGAGATTGAATTAGGCAAAAGGGAATCCATCTACGATGCGGCCAAGGTCATGTCCAGATATGTGGGGATGATTGTTATTCGAACCTTCAAACATGAAGATGTTAAGAAATTGGCTCAGCATGCTAACGTGCCGGTGATAAATGCCTTAACCGATCTGCTCCACCCCTGTCAGGTAATGGGAGATATGTTCTCCAGTGTGGAGAAAAAAGGCAAAATGGATGGTCTGACCGTATCCTATCTGGGTGATGGGAATAATGTGTGTAACTCCTGGCTCAATGCCTGCACCAGATTTCCTTTTATCTTGAAGATCGGGACATCTAAAGAAACACAACCTGATCAGAAAATTTTAGAAAACGCAAAAGGTGTGGGTTTGAGTGAAATCACAGTAACCTATGATCCTCAGGAAGCAATAAAGGATGCGGATGTGGTCTATACCGATGTCTGGGCATCCATGGGACAAAAAGACCTGGCTGAACAGAGATTCAAACTCCTAAAGGATTTTCAGGTGAATAACAAACTTTTATCCCTTGCCAAAAAGGAGTGCCTGGTAATGCACTGTCTGCCTGCTAATCGGGGTGAGGAGATAACCGACGAGGTAATGGATGGACCCAATTCTATTGTCTTCGATCAGGCAGAGAACAGACTACACATTCAGAAGGCGATAATGGTGGAATTGCTATCTGGATGATAGAC
>JBARPA010000494.1:0-3639 GCA_049642665.1 Candidatus Zixiibacteriota bacterium | reverse complement strand
CCTTCATCCTGATCAGAAATTCATCCTGGGAGTTTTGGATGTGCAGATGTCCTTGGCAACTGTGGACGCTGATATCGCCCGTAGCCGCCGCCAGACCATATTGGCATCGGTCATATTGGTTCTCAGTGTGCTTTCGGTGACAGGATTTTTAATCTACACCTTGATTCGTGCTCCGGTCCGGGAATTGACCAAAGGCACCAGAGCCATTGCTGAAGGAAACCTGGACTACACCATTCCTCTTCAGCAAAAAGATGAAATAGGAGGACTGGCCAATTCCTTCAATACCATGACCTCAGAGCTAAAAAAAGCACGAGAGGAGTTGGAAAGAATTCAGGCTCACCTTATTCATATGGAGAAGATGGCTTCCCTGGGTAAACTTTCAGCCAGCGTGGCTCACGAACTGAATAATCCTTTAAGTGGCATTCTGACTTATGCCAAACTTCTGCAGAAGAAATTAAACTCTGGAAATTTAACCAACGAAAGACTTGAATCGATTCAAGGGGATTTGTCCATAGTCGGCGACGAGACTATGCGCTGTGGCAACATAGTAAAAAATCTTTTGCTTTTCTCGAAAAAAGAGATAGGCGAGTTCGTAGCTGTGGATTTGCATCAGATATTAGACCGTTGTACCCAGTTGGTGGAACATCACTTGAAATTGAATAATATTGAGCTGGTCAAAATATATGAGAGGGGAAAGGCAGAGGTGATCTGTGACAAAGATCAGATCCAACAATGCTTCTTAGCCATTTTAGACAATGCAGTGGAAGCCATGCCGGAGGGGGGTACCTTAACCATAAAGACCACCTCTAACTCAGATGAGAAAAACATAAGAATCCAGATTCAAGACACTGGTTCAGGTATCTCTCCTGCTGATTTGCCGCATATCTTCGAACCTTTCTATACCACTAAGAAGGAGGGTAAAGGCGTGGGTTTGGGTTTGTCCGTGTGTTACGGCATCATAGAAAGGCACGATGGGAAAATCAATGTAAATTCAATTATGGGAGAGGGATCGACTTTCACTGTGGAGCTCCCCCTAAAATGAGAGGAGGACAAAAAACAGATTTTCCTTTGAAGTTTAAAAAGTTCCAGAAAGACTATGATAGGAGGTGATAGCTATGAACCCCAGGAAAAATGAAAAAACGGTTAGCATTTTGGTTGTAGATGATGAGCTCAGTGTACGGGATTCCATGACCAAGTGGTTTATTGAGGATGGATATAACGCAGATTCTGCTGCCGATGCAACCGAAGCATTGAAAAAACTCAAGCCCGGGCTTTGGGATATTATATTCCTGGACATAAAACTTCCGGGCATGGATGGAATGGAGTTGCAACAGAGAATTAAAGGTGTCGATCCCAATGCCACCATTATAATGATCACTGCTTATGCATCAGTGGATACGGCAGTCAGATCCCTTAAAGAAGGTGCACATGACTACGTTACTAAGCCCGTGGATCCGGATTACCTTTCTCATATGGTGGCCAATGTGGTAAAGCAGAAGCGCCTTCTTACGGAGAACATTCAGCTCAGGGAACAGATACAGGAGCTTTATGAGATAGACCAGATCGTTGGAGAAAGCCCAGCTATGCAAAAAGTCTTTGAGCTGATTAAGACTGTAGCCCCCACGGATACTACGGTGATGATTAAAGGAGAGAGTGGAACCGGAAAGGAACTTATCGCCCGGGCTATTCACTCACAAAGCCACAGAAAATTCTTCCCTATTATTACAGTGAATTGCGGTGGATTAACTGAAGGACTTACGGAAAGCGAGTTCTTTGGTCATGAAAAAGGAGCTTTCACTGGAGCCCTTTATAAACGCAAGGGGAAATTCGAGATGGCAGATGGGGGAACAATCTTCTTGGATGAGGTAGGAAACGTGGGGCCCAAGGCTCAGACAGATCTTCTGCGAGTAATTGAAACCAAACAATTCACCAGGGTGGGTGGAAATGAGATCATTAAGGTGGATTTCAGGCTTATTTGTGCAACCAACCGGGATTTGGAGCTGGCAGTAAAGGAAGGAGTTTTTAGAGAGGATCTGTATTACAGGCTGAACGTCTTTTCCATCTCCATTCCTCCTTTACGGGAAAGGCGCTCTGATGTCCCACTTTTATGCAACTATTTTCTCAAGAAATTGGCTACCAATATTAACCGACCAGTAACCGGATTTTCCTCAGAAGCAATGGAAAATTTAAAGAGATATCACTGGCCAGGAAATATACGTGAGCTCAGGAATGCGGTGGAAAGGGCCGTAGTGGTAGCAAAGGAATCCTGCATTGATGTCCATGATCTTCCCATCCCTCCCTGTCCAGAAGCAGTTGCTGAAGACCAGAGCTTGGAATCAGTGGAGAAAGTACATATACAAAAAACCCTGGAACAGATGGGATGGAACATAACCCGAACAGCTGAAGTCTTAGGAATAGATAGAGCCACTCTCTACAAGAAAATAGAAAAATATGGCTTGCGAAAATAAATGTGCGTATTTATATATTACCCATAAATCTCTCTGAAAAAAACCTTTTAGATGGTCTCTCAAATGCTTTAAAGGATGCCTTCAAACTTCCGGTTTCCATCTTGAACCGATCTTTTTCTCTGGAAGGAGGCAGGGATCCCGTCAGGAATCAATACAACTCTACCTGGATCCTGTCTCAGATTCTGAAAATAGCTCCGGATGAACCCTGTAAAGTATTGGCGGTGACCAGTGTGGATCTGTGCATTCCGGTTTTAACTTATGTTTTCGGCGAAGCCCAGTTAGACGGGAAAGCAGCTGTGGTTTCCACCTATCGTTTGAGGGACGAACTTTACGGGCTTCCTAAAAATCCGCAACGACTGGAAGAGAGATTGGAAAAGGAGGCGATTCACGAGTTAGGACATACATTCGGGATAATTCACTGCAGGGAGCCAGAGTGTATTATGTACTCCACCACCTATGCTGAGGAAATCGATTTTAAAACGAAATATTTCTGCAGGGCGTGCTCTTCCCTGCTGGAGGAAAATAAAAAGAAAATCAATCTGGACACCTAAAATGTTTTGCATATTGTGTTTAAGCTGTAGCTTAACGACTATCTTGAATGGAATCTCGTAACCCCTTTGATGCATCTATCTTCTATACAGGTCAGGTGTAGGGGGACAAACGTTTGATTTCCATAATAGTATTGATTTAGGCAGCTAAGTCGGTTATTCATTTTCTTAGGGTTTTGTTTTTTTTCACTAAATTTACTTGCATATGTCTCTGGTAAGATTAAAGAATATCTCGAAATCCTACGGTGCCGATCTGGTCTTGAAAGATATCTCCTGGCAGATCGAGGAGGGAAGAAAAATCGGGCTTTTAGGATCAAACGGGGCAGGAAAAACCACCCTCTTTAAAATCATCACCGGGGAACTGGAGCCGGATAAGGGGGAGGTGAATCGAAAAAGAGGTTTGAGAATCGGTTTCCTGCGTCAGGAATATCAACTGGAGGATGAACTCACTCTTTTTGATGAGATGCTCAAACCCTTCTCAGAGCTCCTCGGGCTTCATGAAAAGCTAAAGGACCTCGAACTAAAGATGTCTGCCTCAAAAAATCCCGGCAATCTTTTGAAACTCTATGGTCAACTGCAAATGGAATATGAAAGCAAAGGAGGGTACAGCTACGAAAATAAAA
>JBARPA010000493.1:0-5488 GCA_049642665.1 Candidatus Zixiibacteriota bacterium | reverse complement strand
GCTATGATCTTGTCTAAGTTAGTGGGTTTTAAGGCATCTGGCAGTCCCATATCAGTAACAATAGAAAAGCCCAGGGCTTTGGTTCCTTGATGCCGGGCTGCAATCACCTCGGGCACAGTCGACATTCCCACCACATCAGCGCCAATTCCTCTTAAGAATCGATATTCAGCCGCAGTTTCCAGATTTGGTCCAGTAACTGAGACATACACTCCTTTATGCAATTTTATCCCCAGCTCCAGTGCGGTTTCCTCGGCTAAAGCGACAAGATCTTTATCATAGCAGTTATACATATCCGGAAACCTGGGACCCAATGAATCGTCATTTACGCCAATCAGAGGATTTCCACCCTGAAGGTTTATATGGTCGGTTATGGCCATAATGTCACCAGCTTTAAACTGCGGATTCAAACCACCACAGGCATTGGAGACTAAAAGCATTTGAATTCCCAGTTCTTTCATTATCCTCACCGGAAAGGTTATCTCCTGCATGGTATAACCTTCGTAAAAGTGAAATCTTCCCTGCATGGCTACAACCTTTTTGCCGGATAGGGTTCCAAAAATCAGCCTGCCCGCATGAGACTCCACAGTGGAAATCGGAAAATGGGGCATCTGATCATAGGAGATGGTGCTCTCAATTTCAATGCTTTGGGCTAATTGCCCCAGTCCCGTGCCCAGTATGATTCCCACATCTGGCGCCAAGGTCGTTTTTTTACGGATAAAATCAACTGTCTCTTTGACCTTTTCTTTCAGACTTTCCATTTTTATTCTTTACTTATGGGCTATTATCGTGAATTTCAGATTATCCTTTAATCCCTTCTGCCGAAGATTGCAGTTCCTATCCTGACCATATTTGCCCCCTCCTGAATGGCTACCTCGTAGTCCTGGGTCATACCCATTGACAAATACTTCATCTCGATATTTGCGATATCTTTTTCCTTGAACTCATCGAATATACTCTTTAACTTTTTAAAACAGGGACGAACCAGATCCATATCCGAGCTGAAAAGCCCAATGGTCATAAGACCTTTGATCTTAATACCCTCCAGTTTTGAGATCTGTTTCATAAAACCTATAACCTCATCCGGCTCCAGGCCATATTTGGTTGACTCAGAGGAGGTATTTACCTCCACCAGGACATCCATTGTCTTACCTTTTGCTCTTTTGGAGATCTCCTCAGCCAGTCTTATACTATCCAGAGACTGAATCATATCGAAAAGCTCCACAGCCTTTTTGGCCTTATTGGTCTGTAGATGACCCACCAGATGCTTTTCGAATTCCTCTGGAATCTGCTTGAATTTATCCTCTGCCTCCTGAATCCGGTTTTCACCGATCATCTTGATCCCGCATCTTAAGGCCTCCCTGATCCTTTCCGGCTCAACTGTTTTGGAAACTGCAACCAAGGCTATCTCCTCTGGATTTTTTCCAGCTTTTTCCGCTGCTTTTGCTATATTTTCCTTTACATTCTGGATGTTTTCTTCTATAAATCTCATTTTAATAAACATATAAGATATAATTTAGCAAATAAAATGCAATAAAAATCTATAAAAGGGCTCAATTTTCACACGCTTTTAAAAAATAACAAGAATTATTTAAGATACTTTAACTGAATTAAACAAAAACCCACCTTGGGGTAAGGTGGGTTTACCTGCTATAGTCAATTTCTTGCGAATTAAAGAGAATCAAGCACTCGGCTCTTTTTTCCTGGTGCTCATTCCAAAAAGGGTGTAAAGCAAACAGAAACCGGTTATTCCGGTGATGATCAGGATGATGCCGATGATATCCAGGATCACGCCTAAAGTGTTGTTGCCCAAAGCTAACCAGCCCAATATGATCAGAATGATCCCCAGGACGATTCTGATCCCCCGGTCTGTCCCGCTCTCGTTAGATTTCATAGCTCCAAGCCTCCTTTCTTAAAGCTTTTGTATTATAAGTGGTTACTCCTCTTGTTCCTTTTTAAGTTTTTCCTGTAACAATTTCCATTCCGGGCGTTCTGACCCATTCGGGAAAACACAGACTGCATATTCCATTTTCCAGGTGCCCATATCCTGAACCCTGCTTTCAATTCTGGCGCCCTGTTTTTCACATAATGTAAATTTTTGTCCGCATTTGCCCTTCAGGAAATCCCAGGACCTGCATTCCGATCCATCCGGGAAAATGCATAACTCATACTGGTTTCCAGAGGTATCTGTTTTTATCTCACCTTTGTATCCCAATTCCTGACAGTAAACAGAAGATGGATTGGGTACTCCTGCATATAAATTTTGGAGTTCACTTATTTTCTCTGTCTCAATGGCAGTTTTTTTTTGACAGTTAATAAAAAAAAGTATAAGAATAATAAGAATCAAACAAGTTACACTGGAGCAAATTAGTTTTCTCATATAAATTCCTCCCGAATTTCTCACAAAACAACTAATTCATTTAAATTCAGTGTGTTACCCTAACGTCCGAAAGTTAGTTAAATGGTTTAGAGCAAAGTTGTCAAGTGAAATTTGTTCCCTCTATAAAAAAGAATTAGAAATAATCCAAAAGCCCTATATGGAATTTATTACCATAAGCATCCTCAAAATCCCGATCACCCAGTTTCTTTACCATAAGAACTGCGTTACTCCCCTCCTGGATACTATACCCTCTGGCTTTATAGATTTTCAGAAGCCTTTCATTGGTGACCAGTCGGTCCAGCACTCCGGATGGGGCTATGGATTCCACCTGTTCCAGCAATTCTTCATAAGTTAAGTCATCCAGGCTAACCAGTTCTTGTATTTTTATGGTCTTTCTCACTTCCCGGATCAGGGCATATCCGTTTTGCTCCTGGATTGATTTTTTCTCATCGAAACTCTTGCACTGGGCAAAAAGACCCCTGAAATCCTTTTGCCTGATTACAAAGCCGGTTTTGTCCGTGACGAACTCCTGGTGGATCTGATAGATCTTATCGTAATTTAGTTTTGCTTTTAATTTTTTTCCCTCTTTATTTTTTCTAAGAACTTTATAAGCTATAGGGTATTGGTTCACCTTCTCCACCTCAACATATCCCATCCTCACATAAAGGGCGTAGGCTATAATTGTTCGGCTGGTGGTGAGAAAGCAGAAGGGATATTTCTTTTCATTGAAATGCTGATGTGCTCTTTCCATTAAGGTTTTGCATATTCCTCTTTTAGCAAAGCGAGAATTGGTGGCAACGGCATAGATTCCTCCCACTATCTCCTCTGTGCCCTCAACTGTCCTGGTGGAAATATCCAGAACGCCCACATAGCCAACCAGCCTTCCGTTTTCAACTGCACAAAATCCCACAGGACCGTTTTTCAGCCTGAGGTCCCCTTTGATGTTTTGTTCAAAAGTGGCAGGAGTCACGGGCGACCCAAAGCCCATCTCCATCAACACCATAAAATCGTCCTTGGTCTCCAATTCCCGATAGGTCACAATCTCCATTTACTATCTCCTTTTTAAATCATGTAGTCAGTATGATTGAAAATTATTCAGGAGTACCAAAATTGAGATATCTCAAGTGTGTTATCTTTTTCTGAATTTCCATACTGCAGTTTTTACAGAAATCTGTTAAAAAAGGTCCATTGCCCCTATATGAAATTTGTCTCCGTATCTTTGCTCGAACTTAAAATCACCCAATTTCTTCACCATAAATACAGCGTGGTTACCTTCCTGGATTCTATATCCTCTGGATTTATAGATTTTCAGAAGCCTTTCATCGGTAACCATTCTATCAAGCACACCCGCCTTGGCTGAGGATTCTATTTGGTCAAGAAGCTTCAGATAAGTTTGGTCATCCAGGCTGACCAAATCTCGAATCTTGAAAGCATTTCTGATTTCCGTGAGCAGGGCATAGCCGGTGTCCTCCTGGAAAGATTTCTTCTGATCCAGGGAGCCCCACTGGGAGAAAAGCTTTACGAAATCCTTCTGCCTGACAACAAATCCAGTTTTATCTCTTACCGATTTCCGGTAGATCTCTTCAATTTTTTTAGGATTCAATTTTGTTTCATATTTCTTCTGTTCTTTGTCTTTTTTCAAAACCTTGTATGCGGTGGGATAGCGATTGAATTTCTCTATCTCGATGTAATCAAGTTTTTTATAGAAGGCATAGGCAATTATGGTTCGAAGCGTCATCAGAAAACTAAAAGAATACCCCTTCTCCTGGAAATACTGGTGAGCTCTATCCATTAGGATTTTGCAGACTCCCCTTTTGACAAAAGCAGGGTTAGTGGCCACATCATATATTCCTCCCACCATCTCCTCTGACCCGTCTACCGTTCTGGTGGGGATATCCATCACACCTACAAAACCAACCAATCCGCCATTTTTAACTGCGCAGAATCCCACCGGGCCATTTTTTAACCTGATATCCAGGTTGATAAGTTCCTCGAACTTTGTTGGAGAAAGCGGGGACATGAAACCCATCTCCATCAATACCATAAACTCGTCCTTGGGTTCTAATTCCCGATAAGTTAAAATCTCCATTTCTACACTCCTTTTCTTTGAGAATATGGTAAGGTATCAAATTCGTGTCAAGCTTAAACTCAGAAATCTGATAACAGATGGGCTCACCTTACTCCTCTGGTGAGTATAAAAGTAAACCCATGTTGGGGGTAACATGGGTTTACCTTTCAGAAACAGGAATTTGAGATGAGGGACTTTTATTCGGTTTTCTCTTCTTTTTCTTCTTCTTTGGTTTTCTTTCTTTCTCTGAATTTGTCCATAATTCCTGGAATGGCTTCTAATAAATGTTCCCACCTGCCGGGTTTTACTCCCATTACCGACACCTGCTCGCCTTTAATCACGATAAATGCAGCCGGATAGACACAGGCTCCGCCTCCGCCGCCGCTGCCCAAGCCTTCGGTTTTCTCTTTGGTTCCGCCAGCTCCTCCGCCTGCACCAAAACCCAAAGTTATCTTACAAACTGGAATGATGGTCTTGTCCCCTATGGTGATGGGTGCTCCGACAATGGTTTCGGTTTTGGCAATGGCTTTGAGCTCCTCCATGATCGATTTGATAAGCTGCTGTGCTGGGTTCTCCATTCTATTCACCTCCTGCTTTTTTAAGTTTTCTTATTAACCTTATTATCGCCATTTTGGGTAAAAGAAAAAAGGTTTTAACTGTAATCCAGAAAAGATCGCGAACTTTGGTTTTAATTGTGACTTCAGTGTTTCCTCTAAAAGATTGTGTTTCGAAGTCCGGATAGACATTTATGGAGGTATTAGGTAAAAAGGTTTGTAAAGGAAAACTGATACTTGATATACCTCCATATAACATTCCGGTTAAGGCTGGGTCGGGAGTTCCAATTCTGGCATCCAAAAAGAGTCTCTCTAATTTTGATTTTCTGAAAACATCACCCGCGGATGAAAGGGCTACTTTAGCCGTTTTAACCATTACCTTTTTTTCCTGCCATAATATCTTGAAACCTGGTCTTTTTTTCTTTTCTTTTTCCTTCTTTTTCTTCGGTTTTTCCTTTTTCTCCAGTGAACCTTTCCAGATTCTTATAT
>JBARPA010000492.1:0-4119 GCA_049642665.1 Candidatus Zixiibacteriota bacterium | reverse complement strand
CAGTTAACAGAGCACCATTTTGGGTTACCTCATCCGCTAAAACCAGATTTTCCCTGGGATAAATATTATTTAAGCCATTTCCCAGAACGGCATAGGTTTTCCCCTCCCCCATCAAAGCTCCCATATGAGCCGCTTTATCGATCCCCTTGGCTAAACCACTCACCACCACCCCATCCCTCTCAGCCACAGCCTTGCCCAAAAGAACGGCCTCTTTTTTTCCTCCCTCCGTAGCATTATGGGTTCCCACCAATGCAATAAATAAATCCTTTTCTATAGGAAACTCCCCTTTGTAATACAAAAGAGGTGGAGGGCTATCGATTTTCTTCAGAATCTCCGGATAATCCTCATCCAGAATAGTTGATATTTTTACATTTCTTTCCTCTAAATAGAGGATGTGATCCTCTATTTTTTGCAATTCATCCTGAGAGGATAAAATATCCTCTGCCTTTTTCAAGCCTATTCTGGAAAGTTCCGCAATCTCTTTAATGCTTTTTTTATAGACGTTTTCAGGTGAGCCGAAAGCCAAAAGCAACTGCTGAAAAGTTTTCGGACCCACTCCTGCCACCTCCCGCAAAGCTATTATGTATTTCCTGTAATCCAATTCTACACTCACCTTTATTTAGCAGAAGCTAAGACCTTCTCCGGACAGAGAAAGTTCATGCAATAAAGCAGCTCCTGGGAATATAACTTGAAATCAGCCAAATACTCTTTTTTTAATGGTTCCACTGAGGGGACCGTTATTTTTAAAGGATTGACGTATCTTCCGTTCTTCTGGCACTTGTAATCCAGATGAGGTCCGGTAGTTGCACCGGTCCGGCCTACATAACCGATAACATCTTTTTGCTTTACCTTTTTCCCTTTATTAATGCCTTTAGCGTATTTGCTTAGATGCCCATAGGAGGTAACGAATCCTTTAGGATGTCTTATCTGTATTGTTTTTCCCAGACCTCCTTTCCAGCCTGCGAAAATTACCACTCCATCCCCTGCGGCACTCACCGGGGTACCCACCGGTGCGGCATAATCCACCCCGTAATGGGGCTGGTATCTTTTAAACACCGGATGAAATCGGGAATAGGAGAACCCCGAACTTATCCGCCGGTAATGCAAAGGAGATCGCAAAAGGGTCTTCCTCAAGGAGGCTCCAAGGAGATCATAGTAATCTTTATGTCCACCTGAATCCTGATATAAAACCGCAGTATGTGTATCTCCGGAAAGGATATATTCTGCAGCTAAAATATCGCCATATTTTGCGAACTCTCCCTCTCTCCACAACTCCTCGAAGATCAACCGGAACCCATCCCCATTCCTTATCTCCGTCAAAAAATCGATCTCCCAGGCGAAAACATCAGCAAACTTCAAGATCAACTCCGGATCCTTACATTGGGAGTTCATCGACTCCCATAAGGAATTGTGAATCGCTCCTCTAAACCCTTTGACCAATCGGCTGAACTCAACAGGCTCCACCCTTACCAGCAAACTGTCTCCGGCATTCTCCAGGACATATCTCCCCTCATTTGCTCTCTTATACTCGAAAAACTCCAAAGAGTCAAGACGGTTTAAATGAAGGGTGAACTCATCCCCGGGAAGCGATTTTCTCAAATTTAACACTTTTCCCAAAGTTTTTGTGGTCTGGTGAACTGTCCTGGGAGGAACTCCTTCTTTAAGCAAACAGAAATGGAGGGATTCGTTTTTTTTGATCTCCCCATTGAATACACACAGGGGTTCTAAAGCTCTCTCCATCTGAGAATTCTCCTCAGCTCTGGACTGAAAGAAGCTGAGCTTATTTATTATCACGCCCAGAACAAGAAGGATCACAAGAAGCGGAGCGGTCTTTAAAAAAGTTCTCCAGCTCAAATTTTCCTCGTTTAAAAGATATCCGCAGAGAAGATGTAAATTTCGGTCTGTTTTTGCTTCCAGCAGTCAGCATCCATGCCAGCCTTATGGCAGGTTTGCTTGAGGAAGGTCAGCCTGTCCCATCCATAATCGGTGGCCACCTGGGGCAGCAGGAGCCCTGAATAATAACCGCTTTTCATATAGATGCCATGCTTTCCCACCTCTATTTCATTTACATCCTTGATCCTTTTCAAGGGGGTTAGAACCGATATCTCCAGCTCCAGATCATCCAGCTCCTCCGGAGTAACGGGTGGGAACCTGGGGTCCCTCAGAGCGGCAGCCTCTGCCATCTCCTGAATGGTGATATGCAAGGGTTTTACCGCCTGGATATAACCTATACAGCCCCTCAGGTTACCGTGCTTCTCAATAGTGACAAAAGCGCCTCGATTCTCTTTGAGGATCTCCGAATCTATCTTAAACTCGGGCAAAGGCTTTTGCTTGACGCTGCATTCAATCGATTTAGTGGCAATTTCCCTCAAGGTTTTTTTATCCTTATCCGAAAGCCCCATGTCAATTCCCACTTTTTCCTTTTCCTCTTCCTGTTTTACTTCATCAGAGCTTCCGGTATTGAATAAAACAGCTGACATATAACCTACCACACCTGATTTATCGCCGGTTACATCGCCGGAGTTAGCATAATGCAATACCCGGGATTGATCTGCGCCCAGGCTTTGCGCGGCAATCATGGTAGCGATCACAGGACCGCCGCCACAGGCCTCACACCTACCAGCAATCAAATCATCGTAAAGACCTTCATAATCAAAGGAGCCCACCCTGTCTAAAACTATTCCATCCAATTTGACCGCATCATCGTAGGGATGAAAATGGGAAAGGTCGGTGCTGGCAACGATTAATACTTTCCTGCCCTTTAAAGCTTTGGATAGAGCCTGACCCAAAGCTTTGCAGGATCCGAAATCCTGATCACCCATTACAATGGGAACAAGTTTGAAATCTCCCAGAACGATCTGGAGAAAGGGCAATTCCACCTCCAGGGAGTGCTCCCCTCTCATCCCGCTTATCGCATGCCCTTTGTCTGAAAGATGAACTTCCTGATCTAAACTGCTTATCTCTTTCGCCAGGCTTTTGTCCACCTCGATTTTACCCAGGGGCGTTTGGTAGGCTGACCCATTGTAAACAGATGAACCGGAAAAAGCAGAGACATGGCTGGGTGAGATAACCACCACCACATCGAATTTCATTCCTTCCAGAAGCTTAAAGCCATAAGCTGCCACCTGACCAGAATAAACATAACCTGCATGAGGGGCAATCAGCGCTACTATCTCTCCGGGAACATCCTCTTTTTTTGCCTTTTTGAAAAAGTCTGCGATCTGGCGGGTTAAGGTAACCGGATCGCCAGGATAGAAAGAACCCGCAACCACCGGTTTCCTAATCTTTTCTTTTTGCTGGCTTGTCATTTTTTCTCCCTCCGTTTTGGATTGAGGGGAATTTGTGCAATTGAATAAAAATATAACAAAAATCAGAAAAATAAAAAATATCTTTTTCATTCCATTCACCCTATCAAAGTTTCTTTATCTAATACCCCATAAATTAACTATATGTTTAAATATTTTATCTTCTCAACTCTTCCATCTGTTGGGAGTTTTTTTATTCCATAACTCCCCTCTCCTTTAAACTCACGAATTTATCCTCGCCTATTATCAGGTGATCCAGAACGTCGATCTCCATCAATTTTCCTACCTCCACTATCTGCCGGGTGACTTTTACATCATCCTCTGATGGCTCCGGATCACCCGAGGGATGATTATGAGCCACAATCAAGGCTGCTGCAGAATACTCGATGGCTGGTCTGAACACCTCCCTGGGCTGAATTAAACTCAGATTCAAAGTTCCCATTGAAATAATTTCATCATGAATGAGCTTATTTCTGGTATTCAGATAAAGCCCTCTGAAATGTTCCTTTTGCAGCTTTCTCATATCGGAGAGATGTTTGAAAACGTCCTCCGGGCTCTTGATGGTGGGAATCCGTCCTTTATCCTCAAGGAAAAATCTCCTGCCCAGCTCAAAAGTGGCCACAATCTGGCAGGCTTTAACCTGGGGCAGGTTTAAGGTCTGCATCAAGCGTCCCACGTTTTTCTCCAGGGCAATAGCTTTGTTGCCGTAATCCTGGATAATCATCCTGGAAAGCTCTAAAACATTCAACCCTCTGTATCCAGTATTCAAGATGATAGCTAAAAGTTCAGAGTTTTTCAAAGTATCAGGTCCGTA
>JBARPA010000491.1:0-3214 GCA_049642665.1 Candidatus Zixiibacteriota bacterium | reverse complement strand
ATCCCTCCCCTGTAAATCTTTAACCACCTCGGCTAACTGGTCAGCCATCCTGTCCAGACTTCCCAGGATCTCCTTTCGTTCCCCAAACTCCTGGGCTAATTGCTTCACACTTTTCCTCACCGTTTCCTGCTGAGCTGCCAGTCTGGCCAGCTCTGCCTGCTGTGCCAGGGTCAGGTTAGGACACTGTCCTTCAAAATCCAGAGTCTTTTGGTTAAGACCACTCTGTTTTTTGCACATGGATTGGAGCTGGGAGAAAAGCTCCTCCATTCCGGAGCCTGAACAGGAGCCCCCCGCATTATCCAATCCCTCCATAAGCTTTTTGGCAGTCTGATTTAATCCGTATAAGGCTTCTCTCTGATGGGTCAAAGCTGCCTGCCGGTTCCTCTGATCCAGATATTTTACTGCTCTCTCCATCATAGCCACGCTTTGGCTAATCCACCTGCCTACATCCGTAGAGAGAAAATAGCTTTTCAAAGAGAGCTCCTCCAGATCCTTTGCTACCTGAGCTCCACCGGTCTTCAGGTTAAACTCCTCACCAGCTAAATCCCGCAGGTTGAAATCCCCCTCACCCAGCCTCTGGGTTTTCTCCAATAGCTTTTCCTGATCCTCAGAGAGATAGAGAAGGTTAAAGATTGCCTTTTTAATCTCCGCAAGTATGTTCCCCAGGGATTGACTTTGCATCTTCTGTTTCAGAGAGGAGCAGGTTTTTCCCATTTCCGTGAATTTGGCAGAACACATCCCTCCGCTTTCCTGGGATTGAGCTTGCTTGTTTTGGGATAATTTCTCCATCATCTCGGAAAGAGCCTCTTTTATCCCGGAATCTTTAATCATATCTTTTAATGTTTGGACATCGGCTTCAGGTAAAAGCTCAAGTTCAGCCAAAAGATCGCTTAGTTGAGACAGGTTTTCCTCTAAGAATTCAGTCTTTTTTAGAATTGCTCTTTCCTCATCTGACAGTTCGCTAACTTTTTCCTGATCTATGCCTTCTAACTTCTGATTGATTCCCTCTTGCTGTTGGGCTAAATCCTCAAGCATCTTTATCACTATGTCCATCTTCTGCTCAGCCTTCATCCTTTTCAGAAGGGCAATGGTGCGATCCATTTTCTGGATCATCTCCTCAGCAGAAAACTCCATATTTTTCAGTGCCTCTCTGATCTTTTCCGGATCAAGTTCAGATAGTGCCTCCTGAAGCTTTTTCATTGCCTCTTTAAGTTCCGGCGGTGCTACTTCCTCCAGAAGTTTCCTGAGCTCCATCATCTTCTCTATCATCTCCAGGGTAGCCAGGCGATTCTCCTCCAGCTTCTCCGAGGATAATTCCACTCCCTCTGCTAAATCCCTTAATTTCTCTGCTAATTCCTGTTGATCTTTCAGAATCTCCTCTGCCTCCTTTTGCTTTTCCCAATCCATTTTTGTCTCGCGCATGAGCTCCCGGGACAATCTCTCCAATTTCTCGTGAAGTTTTCTTTCCTCCTTTTGAATCTCCTCCAAATCGACAATTTGATCTGAGCTTTGTCGGTCTATGTCCCGGATGATCTCAGCTATGGAAGGAAGGCGGGCATGATAGGTTTTGGAGACCCCTCTCTTTGGACCTGACACGTTATCGTTATCATAGATCTCCACCCGATATCTTATCACATCGGATGGAACCAATCCCATATCCGAAATATCCCAGAGGTAATCCACCTCTGTCTCTGAGTTATCCTTTCCCTTTATAGGAATGGAAAGTGTTTTCTCCTTGGATTCCATTCCGCCGGAAAGAACCTGATAAAAAAGCTTGAGATCGGAAAAACCAAAGTCATCCTCTGCTCTGATTAAAAGCCTCAACTCCATACTCTCAGTTAAATCCTGATCCTGACCCGGCTCTATAATCTCAACCTGAGGATAACCGTCGGAGACGGCTACTATGCTATACTCAATGGGGTCCTGATTCCTATTTCCGGAGGAATCCATAAGTTCAATGTGATAGGAATCGTCCTTTAAAACCTTGATCTGGACTTTAGCTTTGTTCTTCTCAACTCTCATATCTTTTTCCACAGATTCTGTGAAAATCAGTGATGCCGATTGTAGAGGTTTGTTAGCTTTGGCTTCAATTCTGACTTTCGTTCCCTTAACAGCGTTGACATTGCCGTCGTTTTCATCTCTTACCATGGTTTGCAGTCGGGTATAGGTGGGATAATTAAAGGTCATTTTCAGACCAATTACCCTGGGCTTGTCCACCACACTGACTCTGTACTGCTCACTTTTGATCCCCTCAGCTTCAACGTAATAATCAAAACTCCTTTTGACCTCTTTGAAAGTGTATTCGAAATCGTAATCTTTTTCTTCCAGCTCCTTTTTACCTCTCAATTCCTCCTGGCTCCAGTCTGCGCCCAGATTTCTCCAGTAAAGTTTTACAAAAGCGGGTTTTTCGCCTTCTGCTTTTATTTTTATCTCCACATCGGAATATTTAACGCACTCGAAATCGCCTGGTGAGACCGCAAAGAAAAATTTCTGGGGATGTTCAATTTCCGTTAACGGATGGGAGAAAACGTAAAACGAGAAATTCATAGAGGCCGGGAAAATAAGAGCAAATGCTATAAATACAACAGCCAGACCGGAAGCTATCCTGAATGTTTTCTTAAGGTGCTTTTTATCCACCACCTCTTTGAAATTTAAATCCCTGGAGATTTTGTCAGCCTGCTGTATAACAGCTTCGATCATATCGGTGGAATAGCCAAAGGGGTTTTTTTTGAGTTTATCAAAAAGCTGCAGGGAACCGATCAGTCTATTTTTTAACTGGGGATTGTTCTCCTCGATTTTCAAAGCCAGAGATTCAAAGCTCGGTTTATTAACTAAAACCCGGACACAGAACCAGGAAAGCCCAAGGGATAGCGTCAAAAATAATGTTCCCAGATAGATGATTCTAACCATAGTGGGAAGAGAGAACAAAGATCCCATTAATAATCCCAAAAGTCCCAAAACCAGAATACCCGCCATAACCACGAGAATTCCATAAAGCAGCTGGTTTCTGGTATAGTAATCTCTTAAATCAGATAGGCGTGATATGAGATTTGAATAGCTTGGCTGTGACATAGATGAAAAACCTTCTTTTTATCTTTATCTGTTCGCCACAAAAACTTTAGTGTAACAAAGTCCAGGTTATTATGTTCGCCCCCATTTTCAAAGCAGCTCCCCTTTTTTCCGGGGGGTCTTTGTGCACCTGGGGATCCTCCCA
>JBARPA010000490.1:0-4719 GCA_049642665.1 Candidatus Zixiibacteriota bacterium | reverse complement strand
AATTACCAAAAACCATACGGGCGAAGACAGAGCTTCGCCCCTACGCGATAAATCATTTGGGTGGAGACAGAGGTCCCCCCCTACATTTATTATTAATAGATCAGGGAAAGAAGATAGAGATTTTGATCTCTCTCCACTAACATTAATATCTTCTGGTTTCTTTTTAAGCTTTTGAGTACATTTTGATGATCTTTCACATTCTCTATATGAGTCTCGTCGATCTGACGGATGATGTCCCCCTCTTTGAATCCCACCCTATAAGCTTTGCTTCCTTTTTCCACCGAGGTTATGACCACCCCGTTTGGATCAGATATGCCTAATTGTCCCGCTATCTGAGCTGTGATGTTGGTTATGGTCATGCCCAAAAGACCATCAAAATTCTCTGCCTGTTTCAGGGGCATTTGTCCTGGTGTGAGGATTAGTTCCTTTTGCACTCCCTTTCGGATGGAGGTGACATTTAAAGGTTGGCCTACCCTGGACAGAGTGGTGAAATCCTCCCAATCGGATACGTCTTTTATCCTTTGGTTTCCAACTTTTGTTATCACATCTCCCCTTTTAAAACCAGCCCTGTGGGCCGGACTTTTTTCATAGACCTCGGATATTATTACCCCCTGAACATTTTCCAGATCCAGGGAGGATGCCAGAAGGGGGTTGAGAGATTGAACCTTTAAACCGATCCAGGCTCTGGTTACCTCTCCGTGTTTTATCAGGTCATCTAATATGCCCTTGGCTCGATTTATGGGGATGGCAAAACCTATCCCCTCTGAACCCCGGGAGGTGCTGAATATGAAGGTGTTTATCCCGATCACCTCACCTCGGGCATTGACCAGAGGTCCGCCGCTGTTTCCCAGGTTTATGGACGCATCGGTTTGTATCATGCCCCGGTACACTCTTTTTTCATCGCCTTCCCTTTTTATGTCCCGATTAACAGCAGAGATAACTCCCACGGTAACGGTGGGGTTGGAATCGTCCAGAAGATAGCCAAAGGGATTACCTAAGGCAATGGCCCACTCCCCGATAATCAGGTCCTCCGAGTCGCCAAAACGGGCGAAAGGCAGTTCCTTAGCGTCAATTTTAACCACTGCCAGATCTGATGCCACATCCTGCCCCGCAATCTTCCCTGGATATTCCTCTCCTGTGGTCAGGGTCACCTTTAGCTCCTCTGCGCCCCTTATCACATGTTCGTTGGTCAGGACGTAACCGTCCTCTGAGATTAAGACCCCGGAGCCCAGACTGGATACTTTCTGCTTATACTCCCTGGGGCGGAAAAACCTTCCCCAGAACTCCTCAAAAAGATCCTCACCAAAAGGGGACAAAAGAGGCGACTCCCGTATGATTCTGGTTTGAATCACGCTGATGGATACCACGGTCGGGCCCACCTTCTGAGCCGCTTTTACAATGGCATTTCTGCGAGTTTCGGAGATGTCATCTGTCTCTGTTTCAGACTCCTTAAGGTTTACATAGGCAGGGTCATCTATCACCTGAAGGCTGGATGACTCCGTTTTTTTCCATATGGAGGTAATGCCAATTCCAATAAAAATCCCCAGAAGTACAGGAAGGTAAATTTTGGAAAACCATTTTTTTCTAATGCTTGAATTTTTTATCATAAGAATCACCCTCGTTAAAGAATCATAATCCGATTACCTCGAAATTATTTGTATATAATCTATCGGAGCTAAAATGACGAATCCATTATTCTTTTCTTGAAATTTATACAAAAGGAAAGATAAATAGTTCCTAAATAGACCTGTTCGGACACCTTCTTTTTCTGGGAAGATTTTGAGCCCAGTCAATGGTAAGTTTCTTTATTAATTCTTTTCCGTCTCTTTGGATTTTCAAGTTGATTAAGATTCCCTTTTGAAATTTGGATATCGTTTTCTTAAGTTCGATTCCGTTATACACCTCTTTTCCATCACAGGCTATTACCACATCACCTTTTTGTAGACCGGCCCGGTGAGCCGGGCTTCCCTCTATCACGTCTGAGATTACAACCCTTTCCTTTTTGCAAATCCGGTTGGAGATAATTCCGACCCAGCCTCTCTTTATCTCTCCATCCCTTTTCAAAATCTGGCTTACCTCGGAAATGGTGGTGGCGGGGACGAGCAAAACTACTTGTTCCTCCCCCTCAATTTTTCCCTCCACCAGACCAATCAGCTCTGCATTGCAGTTAAAAACCGGGGTTCCTGGATATAAGGCATTATGTGTGGAGGTTAAAACCAAAAGGTTGTCATCGTAACCATCCACGCCTCCGATCCAGGAGATGCCAATGGTTCCCAGGTTCACCTGTAAGCCCCTGGAGTATTCGGTATTTCCCAGAACGATTCCCAGGCATCCATTTTTAATCTCCTTAGCCATCTTAGAGGATTTAAGAGTTTTACCTTCCACGTGGAGCAAACTCAGGTTGGTTTCGAAATCGCAGCCGGAGATGAAAATGTTGGAATCTGTGATCTCCTCCCCGTTCTGTAATTTGATGGTTATCTCATCTGCGTTCTGGAGCAAGTTTTCTATGGTAAGAACGTGTTGGTCATCTATTATCACCCCTGAGCCTACCTTTTCTAAACTTAGCTCTTGGTTTTTCACCGATATTGAGACTACGGAGGGACCGGCTTGGCTCAATACCTCTTCAATCCCTTGTTCCAGACTTTTTAGATTATTTTTCTGGGAGGAACAACCCCAAAGCAAAATACCTGCCAGAATCCAGCTTAAAACCAGAAACCCTTTATGGTAGGTAGACATTACCTTTTCCCCATGCTGTAGATAGTCAACTTTCCGTTGTCCATGCTGGATAGGAGTTCGCCTTCGTAGATGACCAGATTGTTCTTGAAACCTTTTGTGGTTTTACTCTGGGTAAAAGTGGGATACAGGCCAATGAACAAAAAGCCCAGGACTATTATGGAGAAAACAAAAGTAGGAACCGGGCCTAAAAGAGGAGTCTTTAAAAATTCAACCAGCGATTCAAACTTATCCTTTAAGGATTCCTTTTTGGGTTCAGCAGCTGAGAGTCGGGGAGATAACGATTTTTTTAGCTCGTCCCAATAGTTCTTCGGCACATCAAAGGTTAAAACCTTTTTCATCAGCTTCATGGAATTCTGGCAGAAATCAAACTCCTTGGCGCAATAGGGACAGGTTTTTAGATGCTGCTCCAACTCCGCCTTCTGGGAAGGCGTTAGATCTGTGAAGCTTACGATAAGTTTTTCAGCTTTTTTACAATCCATACTTCAAATCGGTCCCTTCAATCACCTCCGAGTAATGTTTGGTTAACTCCTCTCTTAGCTTGGAACGGGCTCTGTGCAAATACCAACGGACAGTAGCCTGGGGCATACCGGTAATCTGAGCCACCTCCTTGATATCCAGTCCCTGAAGATCCCGCAATACGAATACAGATTTCTGTTTGGCATTGAGAACGTCCATGGCATTTCTTATTGCCCATTTGATCAAATTCCTTCTATAAGTTTTCTCGACATCTGCTTTTTTTTCCTTAATCTCGGTTCCCATCTGGTCCAGCGTTTCATGTCGATGTTTTCTATGCTTCCGAATGAAATCAATACTGGCGTTTATGGTTATTCGATAAAGCCAGGTGGAGAGCTTCTTAGTAGTATCGAACCTATATAGATTCTGATATGTTTTTACAAAAACAATCTGAGAGATATCCTTAGCATCCTCGTAGTTGCCTACCATCTTATAGGCTATGCTGGCCACCTGAGCTTTGTATTTATCCACCAGCTTGTGGAAAGCTAACTCATCACCTGCCTTTGCTTTTTTAATTACCTCAAGCAGGCTCTCCTCTTGAGCCTTGTCTTTTTTTGTCAAAGAGGAGCCCGGATCATCCGGGGACCTATAATTCATAAGATTTTCTCACAAATTTTACGTTTCTAATTATAGTGTGTTTGTTAGCAATAAAAGGCCACAACACATTTATTTTCAAGGGCATAACATTTGCTTTAACCTGATCTGAATGGTCTCATAAGCCATTTACCAGATATTTCATTTTGGGACAACTTTAATTCCCTTTTTTCTCAAAATAGCCGCAGCTACACCTTCTCCTTTAACTAACTTGCCCTCACGGTATATTTTCCCGAATCCACAAGAGGGGCTTTTATCCTTAAAGAATGCGGTTCTGATTTTTAGTTTCCGGGCAATCTGGAGAGTTCTTAAAGCTCCTTTAATCATCTCCAGGGAAACATCTTTCCCCTTTGCGTTTTTCACATTGCACTTTCCCAGAAGAACATCCTCACCTTCCCCATTAATAATCTCTACTTTAGGACGGGGAACTGTTAAACCTCCTAATGTCTCCGGGCAGACTGCAACTCCTTTACCTTTATCCATTAAAGTCATCATTTTTTCGTCTTTTCTAGCCTTACCGTCATATCTACATTTTATTCCAATCAAACAAGCTGAGATTAAGTATCTATGTGAACTCATCCGAAAAGCAAAAACCTCGACTTGGATCGAGGTTTAAACTATATTAGTTTTACCAAGTCCTTTCAATCAAATATGCAATTTTCAGACAGAATGTAATCTTTGGGATTTACCGCTTTGTTATTATAACGGACTTCATAATGGAGATGTGGCCCTGTGGAATAGCCGGTATTGCCAACCCCGCCGATCACATCTCCCCTTTCAATTCTTTGCCCTTTTTTTACTCTGATTTTATTCAGGTGCCCGTAATGAGTCCGGTAGCCATAGCCATGATCGATGATAACCAGTTGCCCCAAACCG
>JBARPA010000489.1:0-1952 GCA_049642665.1 Candidatus Zixiibacteriota bacterium | reverse complement strand
CAATACAGGACTATTCAGGATAGCTTTCACTTCATAGCGTTCACTATAGGTTTGAGGAAGCCGCTCATTCTGGTTAAACCTACTGATCTCTCGCTTCCCTGTTGACTATCTCAACGACCCTTTTCAGTTTTTCCGAAACTTTCTCAGCGATGTTCCTCAACTCCTGGCTTTGGATTATCTCGAGAGCAGAAACGGGATTGATAGCTGCAATATAGGCTTTTTTGTCGTCAGTTTCATAGACGATGACGTTGCAGGGTAGAAGCAGCCCCACGTCAAGATCAGCCTCCAGGGATCGGTGAGCAAAGGGGGGGATTGCACACTCCATAACTTTCGGCTAATAAAATATATTGTTGACATTAATTGATAGAGTATGATATGATGCAACAACAATGGACAATATATAAATTCCTGATATTCTGGCTACATCATGAACAACTCCCAGACATTGAAGAAGATTATTTGTTGGGTGGAACGTATCAATCAATCCACCCTGAGAGTGCAGGAATATTTTTCTCGTCACAATGTCCCCTTTAGTATAGCACAATATTATCGCTACAAAAAGAGATTAGCCGAAGGAGGGCCTGATGCGGTAAAAGATAAACGCAGTCATGGCAATAACAGCAAGCTTACTCCAGAATCAGCTGGGTTTCTAAAAGGCTATATGACATCTCAGCCTACAGCGGGATTACCAGAACTTCAAGATCTGCTTGAAGATCGATTTCAAATCAATATGAGCAAGTCTGGAGTAAGTAGGTGCCTAAAGCGTCTTGGGTGTGTTTGTCAGGTGAAACCGGTACAGGAGAAATCACAACGTTCCTATACAATGTGTGGAGGATTTGAACTTATAGTAGCATTGGCTTCTTATCTGGGTTGGCCTCAAGCAGTAACGAATGTAATATTGGACAGAGTCCGACAAATCACAGAAAATAAGAGCTGGATGGAAAGAGAGAGGATCAAAGATAAAATTGGTAGAAACAGACAAGGGCAATTTACAGCAAAGTATAATAAGCGTCGAGATGTTAGATCTAAACGATTTGAGTCGATCGAGAATAAACGAGAAGAGAAAAATTTCCAAAGTATGAGTATAATGTCAGTGAGTTCAGAGGTGATACAGCGGAAATGTTTGGCAGCGTTGGCCTTGCCTGTAGTTACCAATAACGGGTTAATACGATCAATAGATGGCCCGTTGGGTAATACACTTTTGAATCTATGCGGATTCAATTATAAGAATGCGACTATGGACAAATTTCTTACTGAACTGAAGTATCTTGGAATATCAGAAGACCTTCTACGAGATCAAGTAAGATTCTGGCAAGAACATTGGCAGACCCACCCAATAGGCAAAATGGAGTTACCTATCCTATGTTACTATGTTGATGGAAATACCAAGGCTCTTTGGTCAAAGAAGCATGTTAAGCAAAACAAAGTTTCTATGTTACGGCGAGTTATGGGTTGTTTGGAGCAAGTGTTTGTCCATGATAACTATGGTCATCCGATTTATTTTGAGACTTACTCTGGTCATGCTCCTGTGGGGGAATATGTTTTGAGCCTCTTTGAAAAAATTGAGGAAAATCTGGAAGGTCCCGGAGCCAGGTTGCATGTTAACAGAGCGATAGTTATTGATGGTGCGAATAATAGTGTACGTGCGTTACGGGCGTTTGCTGCCCAGGATAAATATCACTACATTACATCTCTGGATGACAATCAATGGACTCCACGAAAGATACGTAAAAAAGGTCGCCCCCAGCGTTACCGGTATGGAGAGGCGACGCTGAGAGATTGTGAGATTGAACTTACCGATTCTGAGGATAAAGGGTATTTGATAGCAGTTCGGGCCATTGAGATCGAATGGGACAATGGAAAGCACACGGTACTTTTAACAAGTTTGAGTTCAGAACTTGTTAGGGCCAGCGAGATTGTAAAAGCCTACTTTGATCGTTGGCCAAATCAAG
>JBARPA010000488.1:0-2962 GCA_049642665.1 Candidatus Zixiibacteriota bacterium | reverse complement strand
GGCCAAAATCGTCTTAATATTCGTTCTTAAATCAGTTTTCATTTTCCAGTCCTTTTCCAACCAGGGATATGAACACATCCTCCAGTGTGGGCTCCATCTTGGATAAGGAAATAATCTTTGAGCCATTTTGACTTAAAGCCTGGCTGATATCGGATATCACTGAATCATCATCCAGTATGAATTTCAGAAGCGTTCTGCCCAGATGGGACTTATGCTCATATGCGAAGCTCTTCACACCTGGAATCTGGTTGAACTTGTCCAGATTATTCAGCATAAGATTGACCTCGATATGAAACAGAGTTTCTTTTTGCAAGGACTTTTTCAAATTAGTTGGTGAATCACAAGCTAAAACCTGGCCCTGATCGATAATTGCCAATCTATCGCAGAGCTCATCTGCCTCCGCCATATAATGAGTGGTCAGAAGGATGGTCTTCTCGGAATTCTCTTTGACCCAGGATTTTATATATTTTCTCACATCCCGGGATATCTGAACGTCCAGTCCCAGTGTAGGTTCATCCAGGAAGAGGATTTTGGGATCGCAGATAAATCCCCGGATGATATTCATCTTCTGTCTCATTCCGGAGGAGAGTTTGTTTATTTTGGTCTTGGCGAACTTTTCCATGTCCATCAGTTCCAGCATCTCATTAATTCTTTTCAAAGTGACTTTTTTTGGTATTCCATAGAGTTGAGAGAACAGCCACAGAGTCTCTGTGACCGTTAGGATACCGTAACCTGAGTGCTCCCCACCAGTGACCATATTAATTCTTTTCCTGACCTCCTCAGGATGCTTTATCACATCGATTCCATCCACCAGAGCTTTACCTGAAGTGGGCGAGAGCAGGGTGGCCAAGATCTTGATCAAAGTGGTCTTACCAGCGCCGTTAGGGCCCAAAACGCCGAAGAGTTCGCCCTGGTTGATCTTTGTGTTCACGTCCTTGAGCGCTATTACCAGGTTGTTTTCTTCGTTTTTCTTATTTTTTCTGACCTTAAAGCTTCTGTTCAAATCGAAAGTCTCAACTGCGTAATTCATCTTTTTTTCCTCTTTTTAAAACAAAAAACCGTGGCCTTCTGAGAAAGCCACGGTGTGATTTTTCACTTTTTGCTTATCTCAGATCAGCCTCCAGAGATAACGGTGGGCATAAAAATAGTATTAATGTCCACGTTGAGATTACAATCTGTAATGTTTAACCAGTATTTCATTTCTTCGTACCCACCTCCTCAGAGGTTAATCAATAACAGTTTACGCTAAAAAAATAATTTTGTCAAGAAAAAAATCATATTTTAATCAATTTTTTTGATACAAGTCGAAATCGAGTTTATATAGTCGATATCAGATCAGGCTAGGTAGGGCAAGGTCTCCTGACCTTGTCCTGGTCTGAGAATTTCGGGACAGGAGACTCAAATCTACTTGGAATATTATTAGCAGGGCGCTGGCCCACCTTTGAAAAGATAATTTATTAGATAGACAACGTCTCTGATATCGATTTCACCATCGCAGTTGACATCCCCTCGCTCAAAGGGGACTGGTTGTGGTCCGCTTTTGAAAATGTAATTTATCATATATACCACGTTCGAAATCCCATAACCGCCGTAATTTTCCAACTCAAATATGCCGCTGTTGTTCTTATCGTGCATATACTGAGGCCAGTGTGCGGTGGTCCAATCATAATAACTTTCGAATTCCCAGAAGATCACCGTGTAATTGGGCCAGTCGGTGGCTAAAACCATATCCAGTTTTTTGTCCTTATCTAAATCAGCCACCAGGGGAGTATAGGGGAAATCGTTTACCATGCCCGGCTCAGGTGAAGCATAAATGGGAAAGCCGGGTATAAGATTTCCCTCGTAATCCCAGACAAAGACCCTCTCATAGCCGCTGCCTAAAAGATATCCTGCCCGGATTATGATATCTGCATAGCCATCCTGGTTCATATCGGCCAGAACTGGACTTCCGAATGTTTCTGCCACATGAGCGAAGACAGGGTCCTGAGAATTGGAGATAAGGGAGCTAAGTTCCTCTTTGCTCATATTCCTGATATGAGCAGTTATTTCTCCTATATTGCTTCCCAGGGAGGATAAAATCTCTTTTGTCCTTTCACTTTCATTTGATTTCATGGAGACAAGAAGCCCATTGGATTCTATAGAGCCCAGCGGGGTTCCGTCCTGATGCCAGGCATAGATTCGGGCCTCACCGGGTGTCCAGGCGGATACCACTATCTCCAGAATTCCGTCTCCCTCCAGATCGCCCACAGCAGGATGATTGCCATACCACCCTCCTGGAAACAGGTCCTCAATTATGATGGGATAGGGATCAGGCTGGGTACCGTCTTTTTTGAATGCCCAGAGCGCAAAGTAGCTTGTGTCCGCTCCGAAGACTATTATCTCCAGATCATCGTTTTGGTCTATATTGGCCACGGCGATTCCGGCGATGTGATCGAACACATCGGGATAATCCCCCGGCTCTAATATTTTGTTTCCCTCTATGTCAAAGATGTAAATTCCCCCGCGAGGTTCCAAATAGTATGTGGAGCTACCCACAATTACCTCTTTTTCTCCATCCTTATCCAGATCAGCCACAGCCAGGCAGGGAAAACCAAAAGAACCTCCGCCCAGATCTGTCTGTGCAAAAATTCCTTCGTTCCCAGGAATTACCGACTGACCATCATTACGCCAGGCATATACAGTTCCCGAATCATTAACCATAAGCACCTCAAGTACTCCATCATTTTCCAGATCCGCTATCAGGGGCGATGTTAATGTAAAACTTATATTGGCCCTGGTGCTTGCACTTCGTACCCAGTTCTGGGAAGTGGAAAGATAGGCGTGCACCCCTTCCTGCTCGGAGCAGATGACGATGTCGTCTATGTCGTCATTATCCAAATCTCCCAGGGCTGGTGAGGACATCATATTGAGATTAGTATCCCTGGGCCAGCCGAACTCCCGCTCACCCTGATGTGTGAAGACC
>JBARPA010000487.1:0-6149 GCA_049642665.1 Candidatus Zixiibacteriota bacterium | reverse complement strand
TATTAAGAGAGGGAAAGAATGTTCCAGTATATGATACTTTTTCATTTGAGAATACAAAGCTTACGGACACAACCCTGTCGGGCTTCGTAGATACACTCGTCCTGGATAGTATTATTGTGACAAGACTAGAACTGAAGAAGGATTTGACCGAGACTTTACTCGACACTGCTGCTCCAGGGGATGTCAATAATCTATTCAATCTATGGTTGCAGGCAGACAGCTCTGCTGGAAAATGTGATATCTACACAGATTTTGTGCCTCATATTAGTAATCTCTTCTTCATTGACGATTCAGGAGGTTTCACTCCTACCTCTTACGGGATAACCTGCACAACATTTTCTTATAAGCCAGGTGATATTACATCAAATAATGTGGTCAACAACGTTGATCTCTTCTACTTAGCTATACACCTCTTTATACCACCCAATCAATCATCAGGAGAGGAACCAGGTTATAATCCCGAGCTCTTAAATAGAATAAAATCTCATAGAATTTTCCAATCTTCTCCTATCTCGTCCGAAGAATGGGATACCACATTTTCTCAGATTTTATTCAGGGGAGATGTGAATGCTGACAGCAAAGTGGACGTGGGCGATTATTATATCATGTCCCGATGTTTCCAGGGGGAGAATAAACCAGATTTAGAATATGGCTGGTCTGACCCTAAAGCTGTTGAACCATGCAATGGTGATACTGTAAGAATTAATTTTCGAAGGGCATACCCTGGTCAGCAAATCCCCATTCTAATTGAAATTTATAACCAGAATTCGCTCGGGGGCATCACCCTTCCCCTGCAGATACCCGACACTACAAAGTTTCAGTGTGATTCGGTGACTTTCGCTGGAAGATTTCGAAGCTTCCCGTTTGACTGGGAGTGGTTAACCTGGGATGAAGATTATGACCAAGACGACATGACTCAAGAGTTATTTATTGCTGTATCCACTCTGGATACAGATGATTTCCCTCACATACCTGTGAGTGATTCCTCATTTGTCGATTCAGCATTCATTCTATGGTGTACAGTGAAGGCTCAACTTGACACCTGTGATTATATAGAGTGTATAACTCTTATGTCCTCTCATGAAATCAGTTTTTTCGATACGGTAACCGGTCATGCCTGCTCGCCACACCTGGATAAGTTCATAGCCGATAATGTCTTAGCTGATTACGGGGATGCGCCAGATGCAACTGACCCCTATTGTGCTGTGGATTCCTACTACTTCCCTACATTATGCAATACAAAGTGCGCTAAAATTGAAGGACGATGCGGACCTTATCATCAGTATACTACTGAGTGCGCTGAGTGGTTAGGAAGTTCCATGGATTCACTCCCCACACAAGAATGGAACGCTATAATACCAGATATGGATCAGGACGATCTGAGCGATGCTCTTTATCTCGATGGCGATACTATGGCTTGGTATATTGCTCCGGTAACGGTTACCGCAGATACAAGCACCATCCGCTATCTGAATGTCTTATATGATATAAATAAGAACAGAATATGGGAAAATGATGCGGACATAGAATGGGTGGTTCAGAACAAAATAATTAAATCCTCTGAGGCCAATATGACCGAGAGAATTATATTCGGACCATTTAGTCTTCAGGAAGAGCCCTCCTCAGAAAAACCTATCTGGGCTCGATTCACATTGACCAGAGAACCAATATCGCCAGGAGAGTTTCCCGATGACAGCTGTTGGGACGGAAGCGGACCACAGAATGGTTGGGACTACGGGGAAACAGAGGACATTCCATTTAAACATTATGCATTAATATCCGATACTGTGTGCTTTTCAATAAGTTCAGATAGTTCCCTTTATAATGTTCCTGCAGCAGAGACAACAGAAGTAAAGGTAATGGTTTGGCGTGTTAGCAGTACAGCTGATAACATTACAGGACTAACTCTAAATCCCTATGTTTTCGAAACCAGCGGCGCAGAGAATGGGTTGACATTAAGTTACAGTTATGCCATCCCACAAGATGCTTGGCCAGGCTCTTTTAATCTTCCTACGGACGAAACGGAAAGAGATACCATCATTTTTTACTATAACGTATATTTCCCGGACTCGCCAGATGCACGAACAAGCCGAGTATTATGGAAAGTAAATTATGATTTGGCAGATGGAACAAAGATGGTGGCTACAACGGAAACAGAATTCAGAGAGACTGCTAAGCCCTACTTCGTTTTTCTAAATGCTTCCGGCGATACCATATCCTGGAAGGATACTACCATTAGCTACTATGGCGGTGTGGTTGATATGCAGGTATTCGTAGCGGATGCGGACAGTGATTATGACATCAAGGTTACCTTCGATAGAGAGAAATTTGAGGATACGTTAATTGTATACCCACCAATATTCGGAGAATCGAAGTATTCAGATACTGCCACCGTATCCAGTCGTTACGATCCGATAACATTTCACTGGGCTGCAGACGACACCACTGACCTGGGGATTAGCACGCGAACAGTCATATTCACAGCAGATGAAACCGTAGGAGAGTATACAAGTATTGAGGCCACTTTAACCATTCACATGAGTAACGCCGACAGCCTGTTGCCACCGAATAAAGTATGGATGGGGAGAACAGGGGTAATAGCACCGCAGGGTGTTTCCTTCAAAGTTCCCGTGGAGGTATACAATACCGATCTTTTGGAAGTCATAGAACTGCCGTTCAAAATAGGAGATGAAAGCATTTATACCTTAGATAGCTGCATATTTGAGCCCCTTTCTTGTCGTTTAGGGGACACCCTCATTTTAAAAGGAAGGACTATCAATGTATACAGCACGGGTAATCTCATCGACAGCGTGGTCATAGACTTAGCCAAGCACCCACTTTATCCTGGTTTGTCACCAGGTTTTGGGAAAATCCTTGACCTCTGGTTTACAGGAGGTGTGACCTGTCTTCAGATAGATACTGTCAGGCAAATTAAATTCTGGGTTCCGGGCGAAATCGATCCCAATTTCGAAACTTATGAAATTAGAGTAATTGAGGAAAAAGGAGAGTGGGTTTGTGGTGATGCCAATGGCGATAATATAGTCTCTATTGCCGATGTCATATTCCTGGTAAATTATACATATAAGAGTGGACCAGCACCCGATCCTCTTGGAAGTGGTGATGCTAACTGCGATAAAGTTGTTAATATTGTAGATGCCAACTATATAATCAACTATCTATTTAAAGGAGGAAATCCTCCAAAGCAGTGTGACTATGGCTGCAGTCTACCAATGTAGTCCACAGCGAAGAAAAGCTATACAAAACAAGGAAGGGATGGAGAAAAAGCTCTGTCCCTTCTTTTTTTTGAGCTTATATCGAATAATCTAAACGGATCATGCCCAGATTTCTACGAAAATCAATGTGATCACGGCTGAACAATTCCCCCTCACACCTCTTATCTTCGTTCTGGGGTAAAATTCTCCGTTTTTGATTTTTTAAACGAGCCCGATTAACCCGTGGATAAGAGGCTGATGGATATTGCTTTGAAGAAATGGTTGATTTCAGGAAAGTACTTTATCTAATCCTTCATCGATTCTAAGAAATCGGAGTTGTTTTTTGTCTTTCTCACTCGGTCCTGTAAAAACTCCATGGCCTCAACAGAATTCATCTCATTTAGGAATTTCCTTAAAATCCACACCTTGCTCAATTCATCCTCTTTTAAAAGAAGCTCCTCTTTTCGGGTTCCGGAACGGTTGATATCAATAGCCGGGAAGACCCTGCGATCGGAGAGCCTTCTATCCAAAACCATCTCCATATTCCCGGTTCCCTTGAACTCCTCAAAGATCACCTCATCCATTCTGGATCCGGTTTCCACCAAGGCGGTGGCTATGATGGTCAGGCTTCCGCCTTCCTCGATATTCCTGGCGGCTCCAAAAAACCTTTTGGGCTTCTGCAGGGCGTTGGAATCCACCCCCCCGGAGAGGATCTTTCCGGAATGGGGAACCACAGCATTATGGGCTCGGGCCAACCGGGTAATGCTGTCCAAAAGGATGGCCACATCGTGTCCATGCTCCACCAATCTCTTGGACTTCTCCAGAACCATGTCCGCCACCTGAACATGTCTATCAGCCGGCTCATCGAAAGTGGAGGATATCACCTCTCCTATGACCGAGCGTTTCATGTCGGTAACCTCCTCAGGACGTTCATCGATCAGAAGAACAATCAGCTTCATCTCCGGGTGGTTGGTGGTTATGCTGTTGGCAATCTTCTGAAGGAGTATGGTTTTTCCAGCCTTGGGCGGGGAGGTGATCAGAGCCCTCTGTCCTTTCCCGATGGGGGAAAGAAGATCCATAATCCTCATGGCCAGTTCATCCGGGGAGACCTCCAGCTTGATCTTGTCCTCCGGATAAAGCGGAGTCAGATTATCAAAAAGGGATTTGTGTTTTGCCACCTCCGGGTTCTCGAAATTCACCGCCTCTATCTTGAGGAGAGCAAAGTAGCGCTCGCTGTCCTTGGGTGGCCGTACCTGTCCGGAGATGGTATCACCCTTCTTCAGATCAAAACGCTTTATCTGGGAAGGAGAGACATAGATATCATCCGGACCGGGAAGATAATTATAATCAGGAGATCTCAGGAAACCATAACCCTCGTTTAACGTCTCCAACACGCCCTCGGCGAAGATCAGCCCATTTTTCTCAGTCTTGGCTTCCAGAATTTTGAAGATAAGCTCCTGTTTCCTCAAACCGCTGAACTGCTCGATATCCAGATCTTCAGCCAGTTTTAGAAGTTCGGAAACGGTTTTGCTTTTAAGCTCTACTATGTCCATGGAAAACACCTCTTGTTTTTTTTTGTTTTTTGTAGCCATTTTTGATAGAATTAAAGTTAGCTCGTTAAATCAGGATTATAGATATTGGGACAGAATAATGGATTTATCTTTGCTAATATATTTTTCGGTCTCATCCCTATGAATCTTTAATTTTCTTTTCATCTGAAAGTTTTTCCACCTCAGCATCACCCCAGAGTTTTTCTAAAGCATAGAATTCTCTGGTCTCCTCCAAGAATATATGTATAACCACATCCACATAATCCAAAAGAATCCACCGGGATGTCCGATAGCCTTCATTGTGCCAAACCTTTACACCTTTCCTTTCCAAATTTTCCATGATTGAATCGGCAATAGCCTTGGCGTGAATATCCACCTGAGCCGAACAGATAACAAAGAAATCACAAACAGCAGAAAGTTTTCTTAAGTCCAGAATCCTAACATCGAAAGCCTTCTTGGCTAAGGCTAATTTGCCAGCTAGCTCTGCCAGCCTTCGGGGGGTAATTCTCAAAAAGTTCCTCCTGGGTCCTCCTATTTTATGGTTTTTCCGACTTCAAGAATTTTCTGATAATCTTTTCCCAAAATCAAAGAGATTTCCACGTCCAGATAGTTTTTCTTAAGGAAATTGTAAGAAACGTTACCTTTCTTGATCCCTAACAACTGAGCTGCCTTCCAGGCAGTGTTCATATTCCCTACGCGGTCCCAGATTAAAGTCTCAGCAACCTGCTGATCTTTATAATTCCCCACATTTATAACATCGAAATTGATCCCCTCAAATTCCTGGGTCAATAGAAAATCTTGGACTTTTTGAGCTACTCCGGGTACTCCGCATCCGTTCAACACCTCTAATTTAATCAAAATAGGCTCGGGGCTTCCGATTGCTTCAGTCTGAGTTAGCCTCTTCACAAAGGAAAAAGTATAAACCAAAACTACCAATCCCAGAACTAATATGAAAAGGTTTAAGAATTTTGAACCTGTTCTTCTTTGGCTCTTACCTTTTCTATAGAATTTACGAGTTTTCTTTTTACGTGACATAAAAGGAAAGTTCAGCTAATAAAGATGAACTACAAACTCTTTATAACTTAATCTGAGAAGGAATGCCTGTCAATAGTTTGGAGAAAAAGATTCGATCGGACCCACCCTGCACTCAACCTGAGATTTTTGGAGAAGTCTCCCCCCTCCATGGGTACATATTTTTCTCCTCACCTCCTTTTGTTCCAAAAATTATCATAAAAGTAACGGCCATACAACAAAGGTGCGGTACTTATGTTTATGTGCAAGTAGATTTTACTGCTGGGGTTGTACCAAAGTTGGAAATTGGATAAAACTCTACCTCCAGAGGCGTTACCCCCGATAACTGAGAAGGGCTGATGCAAGTATCCTAAAC
>JBARPA010000486.1:0-4736 GCA_049642665.1 Candidatus Zixiibacteriota bacterium | reverse complement strand
GGGAGAGTTGAGCTTTTCTCAAATTAAATGCCTCTTCCACCAGTAAGGGGACAAATCTCAAAGAGATCATGGCCACAAGTCCCAGTTCCTGAACCGGGACTTTAAGCTTTTTCAGCCAGGAGAAGGTATTAACCAACCCGTCAGTTAGATCCATGGGGGATGTGGTCAGGCTCAAAACCACCGCCCCGAAAATGAAAACCGCTAATCTCAAAGAATATATCAACCCGTTTAGAAATCCTTTCGAACTCAAATGGAAAATACTAAAATAATAAATTATCTCAAAAAAAGCTGATGTGAAAACAACCTGAAGTATGAAAATCAAAACGAAAAGCCAGATAAAAGTTCTCAGATTTCTGATCAAAACTGAAAAGGGGAGTCCGGATAAAAAGAAGACTATTAATAAAAAACCCAAAAGGATCATATAAATTAGAGGGTTTAAGGTTAAAGCGGCAAACACCACCGGAATCAGAATCATTAGAATTTTAGTTCTGGGATCCAGTTGATGCACAATTGATTGTTGAGGAACAAACTGTCCGATTCTGAAATTTTCCAAAAAGGCCATAATTCACTCAACAGTAACTTTCGATTTTAAACCAATTAAATAATATATACACCTTAGTATCCTATGTCAAACCTAAACTAAACTTTAAGATTAAAAAGAATAAAGTGTCTGGATGGAACAGCGAAAATTACCTATCAAAGGAATCCAAATTTCTTTTTTAAAGCTTTCCCCACCATCTCCGGCACAAATTCATCTATTTTCCCGTCGAATCTGGCGATGTCTTTGATCAGACTGGAGCTTAAATAGGTAAAGTTCTCGCTGGGTACCAAAAATAGAGTCTCGGTGTGAGGGGCTAAGTGGCGATTCATCAGAGCCATCTGAAACTCAAATTCAAAATCGGAGACCGCCCTTAACCCTCTTATGATGGCTGCCGCATTTGTTTGTTTAGCCAGATCAGCCAGAAGACCGGAGAAGATCATAACCTCTACATTCTCTATCCCCTTTAAAGCCTCCTTCACCATCTTTTCCCTCTCCTGGGTGGTAAAGAGATATTCCTTATCCGGATTATCTGCTATGGCAACCACTAACTTTTCAAATAGATTCAAAGCTCTCTTTATTAAGTCCAGATGCCCATTGGTTATGGGATCAAAACTGCCCGGATAAATTGCTGTTGGCATAAGCTTTCTCCTTGTTAAATTCCTGGGGAGTTATCATACTTACTTATCTAATCTATTATCACCCATTTTTTAATTGCTTCCAGTTTTTTTAAGCCAATCCCCTTTACCTCTAAAAGTTCATCCATCTTTTTGAACTTACCCTTGCTTTCCCGAAGTTTCACTATTCTATTAGCTAAAACTGGACCTATCCCTGGAAGGTTTTCCAGCTCTTTATTTGAAGCGCTATTAATATTGATTTTGGAGTTGATTTTCGATCTCTTTGACTTAAAAACCTCCTTCCCAATCACATTCATACCTGCCTTTTCTGTGCCACCTGAAATAAGTTCCGGAGCGAAATGGGGATGAGATTTTTTGTAAAGGGTAATCCCTCCCCCGATGATTAAGGTCAAAAGGAGGAAAATCAATGCCTTTGTTTCCTGAGATGTAAAACTGGGAAATCTCACAGCTTTATTCATATAAAATCTTAAGAATAACCTCTCCCACTTCTTTCAGGCTCTGGGGACTGCACTTATCGGGAGTATCTTCAAGTGTATCCCAGTAAGGGTAGTCCAGATCTATTATATCTATACAGGGTATGCCTGCTCGTAGAAGTGGAATGTGATCGTCCAATACCCAGTGTTTGACCGAATCCCTGAAGCTTTTAAAATTCAGCTCTTTTGCCCGATTCCAGATCAAATCTACTATTTCTTTAGCGTATCGATCGGAATATCCTTCTCTGTAAAGTTCCAGGTTTTTATCTGCGATCAAATCCACCAGGATTCCGAACTCCGGTCGATAACCACCCAGGTTCCTTGAGAAAAATTGGGAGCCCAGGCAATACATATCAGGTCTTTCATCTGTTCCATAATCCTCCGCGTCGAAGAATACTATGTCCACCCCCAGGTGAGGTTTTTTGGCGGGAAGAAGGGAAGCCATCTCCAGAAGCAGAGCCACTCCGGAGGCCCCGTCGTTTGCCCCCAGGATGGGTTGAGATCTATTCCGGGGATCGGGATCTTTATCCGCAAAAGGCTGGGTATCCCAGTGGGCGCAAAGAATCACTCTTCTTTTCATTTCGGGATAAAAGGAGGCGATGATATTTGTAAGCTCCAATTTCTTACCTCTCAAGGAGTCAAAATATACGAAATCCTGCGATTTCACAAATTTAGTATGTTGTTTGAGTAAGTCAAGTAAATATTTTTTTGTCCTTTGATGTCCCTCGGAGCCAGGATTTCGAGGACCAAATTGACACTGCTCCAGAAGATACTGGAAGGCTCGGTTTTCGTCAAATCTTGGAGTGGTACCCTTACTGCAGGAGAGGAAAGTTATGATCAGAAAAAAACAGACAAATTTTCGCAGGATCTTACCTCCTTTAGAATTTGAACTCGATCCAAATCCCCACCTCCCGGGTATGTCTTTTGGCTCCTGTTTTTTTATCGTTAGAATCCACCCACCCCAGCATAAGACCTCCATTCACGTTGGAGGAAAAGCTGTATCCACCACGCAGCCCCAGGGAAAATTGAGTGGAGTTCGCTTTCACGTTGAATGGCTGTCCCTGAATTGAGCTTTTTTGTTTATTGTTCTTAATAGCAACATCCAAAGACAAACTTAGATTACTCTGAAATTTTAGCTTTCTTAAAAAAGGAAACTCGATTCCATGGGGTGCTTTGAAGGCATAACTTGAGGTGATTTTATATGTGGTTTCATAGCTTATGGAAACGCTCTGGCTTCCCCCTATTTGTTTCAAGTCCTTTCGCTCTCTTATGCTTTTGGTTACGTTAATGGTGGTCTTAATTCCATTTTTCCAGTTACAGTTAAAATAGGCCAAAGGTGAAAATCTTTTGTCTATGTCTCTGGACAAAGGATTTTTTGTACTCAGCTCCTCGGTTTTATCCACCTTGCGGTTAAAACCAAATTTATAAGATAAACTGGAAAATACTTTGTTAAAGAATTTAAATTTTTCCAATCCGTTCCAGTTTAAGGTGATATCGGGAAAAGTCTCGCTGATACTCTTTATTGGCTTTGAAGAGGAAGCAGTCCACTTCGCTCCCCAACCGTAACTGAATGTCACAGTGATCTGACGGGTAAGTTTTGTTCCGGTTTTCAGGTTGTAACCTTTGGTAATCGAGGACGCGTCGCTGGCGACCCGATTGGGATCAATTTTTTTATCAGCCTTAGAAGTGCTGGTGAAACCAAATTGATAGGCCAAGGAGGGCCTATCCAAAAGCCCGGAAACGCTGGAGTTTGTAGTCCTATTGTAGCTTCCGGTTATGGGATCGATTCTTGAAGTTAGAAATCTCAGCCAATTCAAGGGAACAATCTTAAAACCTGATTTCGAGGTGTCGGATCTGGAAGATGAAGACCTGCCCAGGAATTGATTTAAATCCAGTCTACCATCGATGGACCGGGAATTGGAGTTCTTGGCCGAGCGAGTTCCCAGATGTCGCTTTGGATCGGAATCCTCGTTGTAGGTGGAGGAAAAAGAGAATCTATGAGTCAGAAAATTAAATAGAGTTGGGTTATATGTAAGATTAAATGTTTGTCCTCGGTTGATCTCCTGTCCCAGTCTGAACTCTTCGGGATTGAAAGATAATTTCAGATTTTCTTTCCCCCGGATATCTCTTTTGGTATCGAATTTATACTTTGCCTCCAGAGCGTTCATAGGTTTTAAGGTGATGTTGGCAGTACCATCGAAGTCCTTAACATACTGATCTGTAATATTACCCGCCTTGTTCCTGGAATGAGATCTGGTTCCGTTAATGTTACCCCTGAATCCAATACTAGCAGGCAACAAGAATAATCTGGTTTCGGTAAGAGTGGAAGGTACAAGCGGTAACTTCAACCAGCTTAAAACGGCAAAAGATGGTTCCCTGCTCGAGGAAAGGCTGTAGTTCAAATACCCGTTATAATTTCGACTCTCATTAACCGGAGTGAGGGGAGTTCTGGAACTGTTGTCCCTATAGGAGAAACCTGTGGATATCCTCCTCAGGGTCAGATTTAAAAGCCAATTCTGGGTGTTTCTTGTATAAGACTCGCTAAAACTTAAGGTTCGGGCAACAGATTCAGTGGTCTCTGAATCTCTCAACTCCGCAGGGATGATAACATCAGATCCGGTTCTCAATCTGGGAATGGAGGTGTTTTTAGACCAGGATAGCTTCAATGGGAGGTTGAATCCCCAGGTGGGCGGAAGAAGTTTATCCAGATTTATGTTATTCTGTACACCTATAGAGGTTTGATTCACTCCCGATCCCTTTTTGCTGACCAGATCTCTGAACTCGCTATCTTTTTGGGATAGGTTCAGTGAGAATGTGGAAAAATCAGCCAGAGCTAAACTCAAAGAGGCATTTCCTGCAAACCCGGGAATTTTCCTGACATCTGCAACCATTAATTCATCCATCCAGACCTCGCCGCTTTTAGATGAATCTGGATTTATATTCTCTACCCCGCAGGAGAACCACCTTATTCGAGACAGGGATGGGATACCCTTAATCGTGTAGTTACCTTCGGTTATGAATTTTGAGTCCATTTCCATTTTTATTTTGAGAGCGGTAATCTTAGAAAAATCGATCACCATCTCATTC
>JBARPA010000485.1:0-8789 GCA_049642665.1 Candidatus Zixiibacteriota bacterium | reverse complement strand
TATGAAAGAGGATGAATCAAAAGACATCGAAAGTGTAAAAAAGGAATGGGATGAGCATGCTGAGAGATATGATGAATATTACCAGGACTTTAATGGCGCTGTGGAGCATTATGTGGACTGGGAGCTTTTAAAAGGGCATCTCCCAGAAAACAAAGATGCTAAGATACTGGATGCTGCTGGCGGCACTGGAAGAATAACCCTTCCTCTGGTCAGGATGGGATATCCAGTTACCCTGTGTGATATCTCGCCTGCAATGTTGAATGTAGCCAGACAGAAATTAAAAAAAGAGGGATTCTTAGATAAAGTGGAGATTCTGGAGTGTGATGTTCGCAAACTCAGTTTTCTCGATGAGAGCTTCGATCTTGTCATCTGCTGGGATGGAACAATGGAAGCTGCAGGTGAGCTGATAAGAGTCACAAAGAAGGGTGGAAAGATCTCGATATTTCTGGTGAATAAATGCGGTTCTGCTATCAGTAAGTTTAGCGAAGATCCCGGTTCTGCCCTCTCTTTGCTCAGATCAAAATCGAGTGTTATCCAGGATGAGAAAGAGAAACACCTGTGTATCAGTCCAGAAGAGGCAGAAGAGTATTTCAAAAAACTGGGAATAAAAGTTATTGGGATCTACGCTGTCTGCGGTATGCAGGAATTTTTGTCCATCCCTGATGAAATCCTGAAATCCAAAACCTGGGACGACAAATACTTTAAACAAACTACTGAGATGCTTCTAAGGTTGAGTAAAGAACCTTCGGTTAAAGGAATAACAAGACATCTGGTTTTATACGGAGAGAAAATATGATGAAAAAAAGAGAGCATCACTCCAATTTCGCCTTCTGGATAATAACAATAATGCATGATAACCCGCTTCTCCCTATTTTCAGAAACCCGTATAAGCTTTAAAAAGCAGCTGGTCTAAAACCAGGTCAAAAGGTGCTGGAGGTGGGATGTGGCCCTGGATTTTTCACCATTCCTGCAGCAAGAATCGTGGGAAAACAAGGCTTAGTTTATGCCGTAGATGTTCACCCCCTGGCAATAAAAAGAGTAAAAAAGAAAATTGAGAATGAAAAAATAGAGAATGTTAAACCAATTCTTTGTAATGCCTCTGATACAGGGCTATCAGATCAAAGCATCGACCTGGCTTTTGTCTTCGGTCTCCGATACATGGCCGGTGGATTGGAAAATCTGATATCAGAGATGCATCGTGTTATAAAACCAGGAGTCACACTTTCATTTGAAAAGACCAGAGGAAAAGAAGAGGGATTGATTCAGGAGGTGGAAAGAAGAGGATTTATTTATTCAGGTAAACAAGGAAGGATTTTTATATTCACAAAGGAAAATTGATAAAACTTAACTCATGGAGGTATGATAATATAGGGTGCCCCACAGCTCTGCTGTGGGAAAACATGTAGCGTGTAGGTCAGGAGCCCCGTGCTCCTGACTTCTCTTGGTGTCAGGTGCGCAGGGCACCTGACCTACGAACTTAAAACATTTATTTCTTATTATGGATGTTAAAGATTGCTGTTTAAATATATTATCTTACTCCTTGTCTTCTTAAAAATTCACGAGTTTGATAGTTATCAAAATAGTTTTTAAAATTAAATTGTATACTTGCTAAATCTCCTTTTGGACTTTCGACTACTAAAGTTAGGTATGGTACTTCGAAATCATCAGAGAACGATTCTATATATTTAGCAAGCGTGTATTTTTTATAATCATCCGGGAATGCTTTTTTAAATTTTATGAAATTTCCTTTTTTAATTGGCCACGCAACCACAGGAAATAAAAATTTCTGTTCACCATTATTAAGATATATTGGAAAGACCTGTTTATTAGATTCACTTTTAAAAATTACATTATTATCCAATAAACTTAAATTCCTATAATTTTTAGGAAATAATAGGAGTGATCGAATTCCTTCTATACTGATTTTTCCCTTAGTAGAGAGATTAGCAATCTTTAATTGTATGGGGAAGTAAATTATTACAAAATCATTTTCTGTATCTTCATTAATATCGATTGAAGAATTTAAAATTATTTCATAGTCAAAATCAACCTCTATTTTTTTATCTAATTCTGTCAGTCTAATATAATTATAAAAAGTAACAACAGCAATAACAAGTAAAACAAAGTTCTGTATTCCGGCTAAAGTCTGTTTAAGGTTGAAAGGCCATTTAGTTTTCATTTATTAATCCTTAAATATTATTTTTATCTTTTGCCTATAACGCCTAGCGACTCAGTTGTGATGCGAAGCACTGTTAGCTGAATACCGTTGTTAGCTGACCTTAAACGCTGACGATCTTAGCTTGTAGGTTAGGAACCACATGCTCCTGACCTACGAACTATCCCACAGCAAAGCTTTGGATCACCTGGCCGCACATCCGGTTTGAAACACAGTCTTTGTGGTCACCTTGAACCGCTTGTTAGGCAAATTGTTTAAATTTCATTAATCTGATTTTTATGGTTATTATCATAAAATATTTTACCATTTTTAAGCTCGTTAACTTTCATCGCATATTTCCAACCAGTTTTAAAGTTATCTTCAAATCGAATCCAAATCTTTAAGTTAGCATCACGGATGACTAACATAGGTGCTATTACAGAAGAGTCATAATTTGGATAAAAACCTACAAAGAGACATTTTTCGCCAATTTGATATATCGGTCCGAATGGCATAAACTTGTACAAACGAATATCAATGTCTAACTTTGTACCCTTATATCTTTTCCCCCAGTTATCATCAACCCGCTGCTTCATACCTAATAAACGTTTTATGGTTGCATGGATTTGCTCTCGTGCATGCCTTCTATCTTCTAATCTGTGAAGTATCCTTGCAGCGAGAAGATCGTCATTTGAATCTGCTTCTCCAGGATCCATCAAAAGAATTTCAAAACTGAACTGTTTACCGTTATCTATTAAAAGCCTTTCTAAAAAGGGACACAATCTTTGATAATCTGGGAACCAGGTCTGAAGAATTCTTATCTTGCTTTTCTGTGGAGCAAACTTTAAAGTTCTCTCCAATAAATTATTATCCCATTCAGATATAATCTTACACTTTGGAATAACTTCAAAACAGCCAACAAGCACTAATATAACTCCCATACCAAGTAGAAAAGAACCTAACAAGCCGAATCCTTGAAACTCAAATACAGACTCCATTGCCAAGAGTCCACCACCAAGACTAATAATAATTCCACCCAATGTAATAAGAATTGTTATAATTCTTACTTTTATCATAATATTTACTTTATTTAGGTTTATGCGAGCTTACCCACAGCAAAGCTGTGGGCCACCCAAGCGAGCTTCTGGATATATTAAATATAACCCGACTTCTCTCCATATCAATTCTTTTACATAAATCATGATAATCATTTATTCAATCTTGTCAAGACTTTTTTAGAAAATACCTAAAGCCTTAGAAAAGAAAAGTGATTCTATACTAAAGAGCTTGTAACGAGTTTTCCACAGCAAAGCTGTGGGCCACACAGCATTAACTTCTTTGGTACTTCATATCTTTTTTCAAATTTATCTACTGTAACCTGCACTTTGTTCGTAAATCCCTAATGAAACCTGAGGATAAGGTTAGGTATGTCATTAACTTCAGTGTATCTTGTGAGTTAAAGAGCACCTGAAAAATTCATCCTTTGATTTATGAAGAAAGTTAAATATAAAAGCAAAAACAGGTATAAGGAATTTCTCCATGCTGCTAAGATCATCGCGAAAAAGATCTCCAAAATAGATGGTGTTATTGGCATTTTAGCCACAGGATGTCTGGGCCGGGGTCACTGCGATGATTTCTCTGATCTGGACTTGATAGTCTATGTGGATGACAAGAAAGTTAAAGAAATAGAGAAGTATATCGCTGTCGGCTTTCTAAGATTTAAAGAAACAGAATTAGATACGCCCGTGATATCTTATCAAAAAGCCCTAAATCAGAAATCGCCCTCCCGATACTGGTCCCAGATAATGAGATGGGACAGAGAAAACTCTCAAATTCTTTTTGACAAAGAAGGTAAAATTGCCAAGCTGCTGAAACAGAAACTTGTTTTCCCGGATTCAGAACAGAAAAGGATTTTAGCTTACCATGGACAGCTGGTGGACGATCTGCTGAATTGCGATTTCAGATTATGGGGAAAAAGAGGTGGGTTGATTAATATGTCTCACTGTCTGGTACAAGCTGCCGAGCATATTGTTTTATGGATTTATGCCAAAAATAAAAAATTCCTACCCTACACAACCAAATGGCTTTTTTATTATCTGGAAAATAATCTTATACCCGAAGCAAAATATTTCCCTATAATCAAAAAAGCTTACTTAAATCCCATCAAAACAGTTAAACAGGCTAACAGAGTAAGAGATAGTCTTGTCAAGTTATGCAAAGAAATAGGGATAAAATTCTACTATGAAGACTTAGAATCTGTTTTCGAAAAAAGTAGAGAAAACTGGAAAAAAGCAAAAGATAAGACTAAATATTATCTAAGCTGGTGATTTTCCTATCTCTAAGCCTTATTATCAGTTCCACGATAAAAATACTTGACTTTATTATCTAATTCCCTTATTTCTACATCAGCAATAGAAGAAAAGGTAAAATCTTTTAGAAAGGGGTAATATTATGAAATGCCCAGAATGTAAAGAAGAAATTGAAGATGGGGCTAAGAAATGCAAACATTGTGGAAGTTATACTGAACCAGGAAAGCGTAGATATGAGTCTACCAAAGATATCGTTCAATTCGCAACTTTCATTGCAGCTATTATTGTGTTATTCCTTATGTTAGGGAGTAATTTAATAATGCAGAAATCTGTGGAACAAGGTAGTGAAGCAGTAGAATTGACAAAAGTATCTATAGCAAAAATCGACACGGGCTTTGCCCTTACAAGAGAACAAATCAGGATACAGCAAGAACAACTGGATTGGCAGAAGAAATCGGTAGAAACACTATCTAAGGGCTTCATTGAAGAAAAGCGACCTAGATTGGAAATTAATACAACAAAAATAGACCTACAGGATACGAGTATCATATTATATGTTGATTTCGTTAATAAGGGATTTGCTGACGCAGAGGACATATTAGTTTATATAGTTCTGAAGTATATGGATTCTCCGAATGATACTCTAGGTTATGACATAGATAGGGTATCTAAAATAACAAAGGCGAAACCTCGAACTTGGCGATGGGGGTGCCGATTACTGAGAAGGAGTGATTTAATATGCCTCATCGAAGTTAGATATACTTGGAGGATTGTAGATTTGAACTTCAAAGAAAATAAATTCTATAACTACGTTTATAATCAGGAAGATGAAAAATACGGGATTTATACATTGACTGGTGAACAGATTAAAGATTTGTGGAAGTAATATAGTCGGAATGATTCGTATTTTCTAAACCATCATTCACAGAGTGATAGCAATATTTGTTCTTAGTTCTTCTTTTCCTCTCCCCTCTTCTCTTTTGTTTCTATCATATTATCTTTATGAAACATTAGGTTTCGCAGCGAGGATTGGTATTGTTTTTGTCTGGTGTCTTTTTGTTTTATCTGTTTGTGAAATGGATTGTGGGATTTTTTTAAGGCTTTAATTTCGTAGTAGCTTTTTATGATTTGGAGGACAAGTTCCTTTGCAGTTTTAACTAAGTGTTTTGCTTTCCTGATAGTATATTCTGCTATTATTACAATAGTTGCAATTGTTAATAATCCGAGTTGGATTTGGTTGAACTCTCGTTGGTGGTGGAATTGGATTTCCACCACCGATATTTCGGCTGAGGAATTCCAATTCCTCAGCCAACTTGTGAATAGGAATTCCCGAAGCCATGGGCATTGGCATTTCGCTCGCCTTTGGCGAGTGTCATCGCCCACTTGATTTATGTTGAATTTGTATTTGTGTGTAGCGGAGGTCTTCAGACCTCCATTGAATGATTTTATTGTGAAAAAATGGAAAACTAAAGTTTTCCGCTACATTTAAAATCATTATCTCGTTGTGTTAGCTTGTAGGTCAGGAGCGCTGTGCCTTAATCATCGTAGTGTTTTAGCCTAATCATGAAACGTGATTACACCAACCAACTATCCCACAGCAAAGCTGTGAGCCACCTAGCGCATAGTTTAACTAGCCTCTTGCCTGTGAGTATTTTTTTGTTGTCTCCTTTCCTTTGTATTCGTAATATTACTAAATGAAAGTTGGAGAGATTTTTTGTAAGTCTGCTCTGGTTAAATCCAATATTCCGAGCATCGATTATGCTCTGAATCCCTATCTTGGTTGCGAGCACGGGTGTGTTTACTGCTATGCCAGCTTTATGCAGAGATATTATCATCAGAATGAGGTCTGGGGGGAATTTGTGGATGTGAAGGTTAATTTCGCGGAAAGGCTTCGCTCGCAGATAAAAAGAACAAAGCCCGGGCTGGTATATTTATCCTCTGTTACTGATCCCTATCAACCTCTGGAGAAAAAATATAAGCTAACCCGGGAATGTTTGAAAATATTAGTAGAACTTGATTTTCCGGTATCCATACAGACTAAATCCGATCTGGTATTAAGGGATCTTGATATTTTAAAAGGGATGAGTGATTGTGAGGTGGGATTCACTATAACCACTTTAGATGAAAAGATCAGAGGGAAATTCGAACCCCGTACATCAACGATTGATCAGAGGTTTAAGGCTTTGAAGATATTGAAGGAAAACGAAATTTCCACTTTCGCCTTTTTCGGACCTATTCTTCCTTATTTCTCCGACAACAAAAAGACCATCCATTCTCTATTAAAACAATTATCTCAACTGGGTGTAGAGAGAGTCTATCTGGATAAAATTAACTACAAAGGGAGAAACTGGAGCAGAATAAGTAAATTTATTATGACAGATTTTCCTGAGATTTTTAATTATTATCTCTGGACAAAAAATTCAAAAGGTTTATATTCTAAAAAGTTAAAAAATACGATTTCCGAGTGCATCCAGGATTTGAGATTAAATGTGGAGGTTGTTTTTTAAAAAGGAGATAAAATGACCTTAAAAGGCAAAACCGGTATTACCATATCTTTGCCCTTAAGTCTTGTCTTTGTGTTCATTTATCTGGTGGAGACTTTTGCCATTGGTTATCTTCTGCACGACAGATTCAAAAATGAGAAACTCCTGTTTGAACAACAGAAACAAATTGAGGAACTTCAGGAAAAGCTTAAAATACTAAATATCATCGAGGATTTTCAGATTGGGTTTAACCAAAAAGAGACGGGAGAGTTGACCCAGGTAATCTATGACGAGAGCAAAAGGTATGGTTACGATCCCCTTTTGATACTGGCTCTGATATTGACCGAGAGCTCTTTTAAGAAAGGTCAGGAATCAGCCACGGGAGCTCAGGGCCTAATGCAGCTTCGACCCTGGGTAGGCTGGGATTTAGCCATACGCCGGAACATGAACTGGTCAGGAAAATTCTCACTTTTCGAACCTGCTTTTAATATAAAATTGGGAACTTTATACCTTTTCGAGTTAATAATGAAATTCAAGGACGTGAAGAAAGCCATAATGGCTTATAATCTTGGAGAAAACGCATTGAGATTGAGAATAAGATCAGGTAGTCAATTGCCCACTCAGTACCTTTCCAAGGTATTGAAAAACTACCAGTCCTTACAGGAAAAATATAATGGCTAAGGCTTTAATTGAAATTTTATCTGTTTTCATATTATCTTTTTGTCTCTTTCAGAATGTTTTCGGTCAGGATGAAGGGGAGATCAAAAATAACGAAATTTTTCTGAGGGAATCTATTCAAAAGCTTCTGAAACAGAGTTTTAACGATTTTCCACAAGGTTCCCCCGGGCTTGTTTTCATTGATCCCGAATCGGAGAATCCAGCCAACTGGCTGGTGGAGGAGGAACTCACCTCTTATCTAACTGCAAAAGGATTTCAAACAGCCTTGCCTCAAGGGGAATTTAGAAAATCTGAGAACTGCTGGGATCTTTTTTATCGGATCATCCAGCTGAAACTTACGTATCCTATAGTTAAAAGCAAAGGCCTTTTCAGGGAAAAAATAGTAACCCGTGAATCAGAACTCAATTTGTCATTTCGTTTAATGGAGAAAAACAGCGGTAAGATACTCTGGACAAGAAGAAAAAACCACACCACATCGGATGTAATATCCAAAAAGAAAATTTCGACGCTTAAAAATGAGCAATACCCATTTCTTTCGCCTGAGCTTCCTGATAGCAAAACCAGCAGATACATCGAGCCGGCACTGGTGGCTGCTGTGGTGGGAGGGTTGGTCTATCTGTTTTTCGCTTCAAGATAAAGAATAAAAATGCATAATAGATTAAAAATCCTCATATTATCGATTCTGATACCTCTTTTGCTTTCCTGTACCTCCGAGAACATCAAACCCGTGCCCGGCGCTGAAGATCAATACCAGATAGCTAAAAGAGAATACCAGAATAAGGATTGGTCAAATGCGGTCATAGAATTTCAGAAGCTGATCTTCAACTATCCCGGGTTTGCCAAAGCCGACTCAGCTCAATTTCTTCTGGCTATGTCCTATTATAATGATAAGGAATATCCTTTAGCAGCGGGTGAGTTCAACAAATTGGTCTTCAGCTTTCCCACCAGTCCCTTAACCGACGATGCCTTGTATTATGCCGGGGTCTGTGCTCTGGAACAATCACCTAAGTCAGATCTGGAACAACAATACACTCATATTGCCATTGAGAGGTTTCAAGATTTCTTAGAGGAATATCCCCAATCCGAATATGTGCCCCAGGCCAAAAAAAAACTTCTGGAAGCTCGCTCAAAATTGGCTGAAAAGACATATAACACAGCCCATCT
>JBARPA010000484.1:0-3433 GCA_049642665.1 Candidatus Zixiibacteriota bacterium | reverse complement strand
GGTAACAAGCGTGAGGTGCTGAATATCTGTCAGCGAAGGAGTGCTGCTGTCCGTAAGGCGAATCGTGAAATGGGCCGTATCCAGGCTTGTCGCTTGACCGGAGATGACACCGATTTGGCCTTCCAGCGTAATGCCATCCGGAAGGACTCCAGCGGTCAGATCCCAGGAGTATGGCGGGATTCCGTCTTCTGTTTCTATAGTCTGGTTATAGTACTGTTCCAGGCACGCGTCAGGGATTGTCAGGGTCGTGATTTCGACCACTGGCTCTGTCTCTTCTCTAACTACAACCCGGATGTCAAAATTGTGGGCTTCGGGATCCAGATCGTCGAAGAGAATCCACTCACCGTTGTGCATCAGGCTGCTGCGCATAGGCAGAGTGTCTACCCGCACACCGGAGTGCATATCCACACGCTCCCCCGGCTGCAGGTTTATAGCTGTGAACCCTACGTGGAAATCCTCCCCTTCGGAGAACTGCAGTTTCAGTTGGGACACATCCACCCAGGTCCAGCGGCCTATGTTGGCAGGGTTCAACTGGACATCAATTGAATCTATTTTGTCTGTGGGAAACGTCCCATCACTGTTCCAGATGTAGATTCGACAGGTTGGTGCTCCGCTCCAAGGATTAGCCAGCATCAAAACTGCTGACAGCGAACAGGACTTGGCAGCGGTGAATCGGGTGTTGAAGAGATCCGTGCCGTTATCGTTCGGAAGACAGACGCTGGACCCTCCCCACTCATTATCATATTGTATCATCCGCGAGTTTGATTTTTTCTGTATTCTCAATGTTGGATCGCCCAATAGTGTCAATCCGTAATAGTAACATTCTTCCCACCTCCAAAAACCGCCTGCCGCCTGAGCCAGAAACCAGTCAATATACGCGTCGCCAATCGGCTTTTGATAGCCCAGGGACGGGTAAAAATCGTGACAGTATATCATGGCCCCCAAAGTTGTGTTTCCAATGGCAGACAGACCGTAACTCTGACTGAAAATATACCATCCGGCCATGTAATCGGTCGTGGTATACCTAGCATTGGAGCAAGCACAAAGAATGTAGAAATACGCATTCGGGTCGATGGCAGGTATTTCCCAGCTTTCGGTATAACTCCACTGGCCGGCAGGATTTGTGAAGCCGTGGCTAATTGGGTTGGAATGAGCCCACAATTGAATTAATTCGTAAGGCTCGGTTAGAGTGTTTTCGTAGTCGGTATCCCAGGTTGTCCATGGATCATTTATGGCCGTACATCCCCCGATGAATTCAGACTGGAGGATATTCAAATGATAGGTCAGGAAAACACAGTCGTCGTCGAGATAGGCCAGCCCCCGATGCGCCAATGGCGCCAGATTGCACCGGTATAGATGGTTTTTGCGGAAGTAATTCCGGAGCAATTCAATTTCGGTGGAACCACCTGCGGTCAGCGGTGAAGCGGTTAACCGTCCAATCCAGATCTCAGGAGCCCGATCACCGGTGTGAAAATCGTACAGACCGTCAGCGTCCGTATCTTGAAACACACCATTTATGTCCATATAGAAGAAATCACAGGGGAACTCAGCGTGAAAAGGATAAGGCGGATCATAACAACCGTCCATCTCATACCAGGCGATCGGCAGGTCACCGACAAACACAGCGCCTTCCAGCCCTTCTGCGTACAGACTCTGCAACAGACTGCTTAGTTCTTCTGGGGTTCCACCCGATACGGTATAGATATCAACGCTGAAGCCCTCACCGGCCAGATCAAGCGCATGAAGTTCTAGGCTGGCCTTGAGAGATTCCCACAGGTCAGCATTCACCATGACGGCTACACGGGAACTGCTCTGAATGGAGACCAGCAGATATTCAGAGTGCACGTGTTCATATTGAAGCGGCTTCGGGGCATCCCGGCCGGCTTTCCATTCATTGTAGGTAAAGGGGCCTCCCACGTCAGGGTTAATCCACCGAATCAGATCACGGTCACTTGGTCTGAAAACCTCAAAAGCGCACGATGCTCCCGAAGAGCTGCCCGCGTCTGAAACGGGTACAGTGTTTTCTGTGCTCAGGATGTCTCCAGGAACGAAACTCAGCCAGAGCAATACCTGTATGACCACAATCACCATACGTACTAACCCTCCCCGTTCTGTCCGGGACGCAGGAAGGAACCAAACATGGCCCCGTCTTGGATATATACGAGATTTCCCATATAAGGGTTTCAAAAACACAGTTTATCCATTTCAACATCTGAATAATTCAAAAGTCTCTTCGAATTGTCAATAACCTGCTCGTTTCCCTGAGACAGTAGCACAGGTTATCTCCCTGGCCGGGGAAGCGACCTGTGTTTACCAACACACACCTTGGGGACAAGGTGTGCTACCTTGCCCATATCAGCCGGTAGACTCAGGTTGCCCTCAACGTGGATCAAAACAATAGCCGCCTATTTTGTTTCCAGTTTGAGTAAATCCTTTTTGATTTTTTTCATCTCCAGTGGCGTCGGTGGTCGCTTTAGTAGTAAAGTCACTTTGCGATTAACAGCAGCTGTATCCTGGGGCTGTTCTGTTAGTACCCGATTAACATAAGATAGCGCCTTCGATGTATCCCCTAAAGCTGCATGAGCATCAGCCAGTATTATCTGCGTGTCGGAACTTGAAATGTGTCGCTTCTCGATCTCTTCTACACTTTTAGCCAGTTCCGCTTTAGCTTCTAAATCAGTGGGATTTTGTTTGACGTACTCTGTGCGGCGTTGCATCTCTGCAGTAACTCCGGCAATACTGACTTTTTGGATACTGGGCCAGGCTATCATTATTATGGGAACCATGAAAAAGGCAGGTAATGCTTTAATTTTACGACTCTGAATTACATAATAGACCAGTACAAACAGAAGTACCAGAAACAGTAGGATCCCTAAGTATAACAGGACAATTTCATGGGGCAGGAGACCTTCTTGTAAATTCATATTCTCCTCCTTCTAAACTTGTTATCAAATGCATTCAATGCATAATATATTCTGACCACCCTCAGGCCTCTTAATATATTTCCCGCTTTAATTAGCATACAGGCTAATGTCGAAGTTGTCAAGAAAAAACTATACTTTTTAGCTCTCTTATGTGACGCATATCTATAAGAGAGGATTGGGCAATAACCAGACAATATCTTCTATGCGGAGAGATTGATGAAAACTGCCGATAATACAATAGTTCTAAAGAATTTTACAACTAATTATCTAAGAGGAGTGTAACAAAAGACTCCTTAAGCCCGTAGCCTACATATAGAAGATGAACATCTGGCTAACCATAATTCTTTTATTTATTTTTTTGGTTTTTACTATTCTCCTCTTCTCAAGTATTTTCTTCCATCTGGTTCTAGATGACAAAAGAAAAAGAGGTTCGTTCAAATGGTTAGTCGGAAGCTTTTACTGGGACTGGTCAGTCAAAGAGATGGGACTTAATTTGTTCAATATAAGAA
>JBARPA010000483.1:0-6935 GCA_049642665.1 Candidatus Zixiibacteriota bacterium | reverse complement strand
TCTGGAAGACGTCCAAGACCCTGTCCATCTGCTGGTCAGTATGGGTGGCGGTGTAGCTGGTGCGCAGAAGCTGGGAGCCGGGCGGAACTGCCGGTGAGATTATAGGATTGGTGAATATACCCTCGTCAAATAGCATCTTCCAGAACTGGAAACACTTCATATTATCCCCGATATATAGTGGAATTATGGGAGTTTGTGTGGGACCGATTTCAAATCCCATATTCTTATATTCCTTTTGCATTCTGTGGGTTATCTCCCATAATCTTGTTCTTCTCTCAGGCTCTGACTCGATTATGTCCAGGGCTGCCAAACAGGTGGCAACTGCTGATGGGGGCATTGAGGCAGAAAAGATCAAAGCCCTGGCGGTATGCTTGATGTAATGAATTACCTCATCTGTGCCCGATATAAAACCACCTATGGATGCAAAGGATTTGGAGAAGGTGCCCATAACCAGGTCCACCTCATCATTCAATCCGAAATGGTCAGCAGTTCCCCTTCCGTTTTCCCCTAAGACTCCGATGGAGTGGGCATCGTCTACCAAAAGCCGGGCATCATACTTTTTAGCCAACTTTGTCATCTCCGGCAGATTGGCAATGTCTCCTTCCATTGAGAAGACCCCGTCCACAATAATCATCTTCCCGCCGTCTTTATCACAATGGGCTAATACCCTTTCCAGCTCTGTCATATCGTTGTGCTTGAATTTCAAAACCTTTCCAAAGGACAGCCTGCACCCGTCCACAATGCTGGCGTGGTCTGCACGGTCGGTTATCATAAAGTCACCCTTGTGTACCAACGAGGATATGGTGCCCAGATTGGTCTGAAATCCGGTGGAGAATACTAAAGCTGCCTCTTTTTTCATAAATTTTGCCAGCCTTGTTTCAAGCTCCTCGTGGATATCTAAGGTCCCGTTCAAATATCTGGAGCCGGTACAGCCGGATCCGTATCTTTCAATGGCCTCAATGGCAGCTTGTTTAACCTTAGGATGGTTGGTCAAACCCAGGTAGTTGTTTGACCCTATCATTATTATTTTTCTGCCATTAATTATTACCTCAGTATCAGCTCCTGAGGAGATGGGTTTAAAAAAGGGATAAAGACCCATAGCCATCACCTCGCGAGCGGCTGTGAATTCCCTGCACTTTAGAAAGAGATCCATTTTATTTTTAGTAGAGGAAGTCTCCACCATAAAAGATGTTTAACTTATCTGTTGCCAAATCGTTTTCAATATGATATTTTGACAAAAATTCAAAGTGCTCTGTTAGCATAGATTTTATGTAATATTTTGGTTTTTGTCAAGATAAAATTGGTGATTTTATAGAAAATGGAAAAAGCATTAAAAACCCTGGTCACTGGTTCTAACGGGTTTGTGGGGAGTCATCTGGTGGAGGATCTACTGTCCAGAGGATATAAGGTCAGCTGTCTTGTCAGGAAAACCAGCAACCTGAGATGGATTGAGGGACTGAAGGTCAGGTTTGTTTACGGGGAGCTAAAAGACAAAGAGTCATTAAAAAATGCTGTGCAGGGTCAAGATTTTGTATTCCATCTGGGTGGTTTGACTAAAGCCCAAAATAGTAATGATTACTATAAAGCTAATCATGAGGGGACCAAGAACTTAGTTGAAGCAACCCTTGAGTCAAATCCCGGGATAAAAAGATTTATCTATGTCAGCTCCCAGGCAGCTGTAGGGCCAGGTAAGGATACCACACCTTTGAATGAGGATTCACCATGCAATCCCATAACCGATTATGGGAAAAGCAAGCTTTTAGGTGAAAAAGCTGTTCTATTCTATAGAGATAAACTGCCCATTACCATTATCCGCCCACCCGGCATCTATGGCCCCCGGGATACGGAGATCTTTACCTTTTTCAAGCTGATTAAGAACCACATCAAGCCCCTTTTCGGATTCAGGGAGAACTATTTAAGCCTGGTTTATGTCAAAGACCTGGTTGAGGGTATTTGTCTGGCTTCTGAAAGTAAAAAAGCCATTGGTCAGACCTATTTCATTGCCAATGAAAAACCATCCTCATTTTCTGAAGCACAGGATCTGATTCAAAAGGCATTAAACGTTAAGGCTATAGCTATCAGGATCCCGATCTTTCTTTTTATATTCTCTGCATTTTTGTCCCAGCTTTTCTCCACTCTCAAGGGAGAAGCATCCTCCTTTAATACCCAGAAGGCAAGGGAGATATCAGAACGTTTCTGGATCTGTGATGTATCCAAGGCTAAGGAGGAGTTAGGTTTCAAGACAAAATACAGATTAGAGCAGGGTATAACCGAGACGGTTGATTGGTATAACCAAAATAACTGGCTTTAAACTGAAAGGGATAATATGAAAAGAAGTTCTCAGATAGATTTGAAAAAATATAGAAAGGAATTTCCCCACACTAACAAGATAACCTATTTGAATCACGCCTCCTGGACGCCCTTGCCTCAAAGATCTGTGAGGGCAGCTGAGAAATTTATGGAGTATGCCACACTTAAAAGAACGGGTGATGTGGATAAGTTGGGATTTGACTTTCTGGATGATAATCGTAAGAAAATAGCCCGGATGATACATACGAAAACATCCGAGATAGGCTTTGCATTTAACACCTCTTATGGTCTTAATATAGCTGCTCAGGGTCTGGATTTAAGACCCAAGGACACCGTCCTTTTACCTGATGTGGAGTTCCCTGCCAATGTCTATCCCTGGTTGAACTTGAAAAGAAAGGGAGTTAAGATAAAATTTATTCGCAGCAGGCACGGTTTCTTTGATATGAACGAGTTCAGAAAGTCCATTGATAAGAGAACAAAGGTGCTTTCCATAAGTTTTGTTCAATTTCATAATGGGTTTAAAAACGATCTGGAAACCATTGGCAAGATATGCCAGGAAAATGACATTTTTTTCGTGGTGGATGCTATTCAGGGTATTGGGGTTTTGGACCTATACGTAAAAAAAGCGAAAATCGACCTATTAAGCTGCGGTGGTCCCAAGTGGCTTTGCAGCGTTCTGGGACATGGATTTTTCTATTATTCTAAAGAAGCAAAACGGAAACTCGATCCGGTGTTTTTTGGATGGATGGGCGTGGACTGGAAACTGAATTTCACCGATCTTTTGAAATTCGATCTCAAGCCTTTTCCTGATGCCAGGCAGTTTACTACAGGTTCTTATCCTTATGAGAGCATAATTACCATGAACACATCTTTAGGAATGCTTTTAGAAATTGGCATTCCCAAAATCCAGATACACACTCTCCACCTTTTAGATATTCTGATAGATTATTTAAAAGACAGCCCCTACCAGATAACAAGTTGTTTGGAACCCAGGCACAGGTCTTCTATCCTTTCTTTTTCAGGTAAGAACAGCAGAGCCCTTTATCAGAAGCTGTGTAAGAAGAATATCATAGTTTCTTATCGAGAAAATGCCATCCGAGTCTCCCCCCATTTCTACAACACTAAAGAGGAAATAAAGAGACTTATAGAGGTTTTGAGGAAAAACGAATAAAGATTTAAGTTAATAAAACCCTTTTATGTCGGTTGAGGAATTGTCGTCAAGACCCCGCCAGGCGGGCGGGGGAATTCCTCAACCAGAGTAATTTGGTGGTGGAAATCCAATTCCACCACCAACCAAAGATATTAAACTAAAGATTGAGGGTATTTAATCGGTTCTTGTAGGGGATGGTTCCGTTTTTTAGTGAAGGGAATCATTAGCCCCAGGATAAAAGCCGGTAGACGATTACAGCAGAGTAAATCAAATCCAGTATTACTATAAAAAGCCAGAGATATTTCCACATAACTCCTACCCTCCAGTATTAGCCAACGATAAATAAGTCATTTTGTTTCATTTATTAAGGTCAAATGAAATATTTTTTATCAGCTTCAGTCCTCGACCACCACTGCCGTTCCGTAGGCTAAAAGTTCGGCTGCGCCCTGCATTACCATGGAGGTGGCAAACCTCAGAGATATAACCGCATTAGCGCCCAGTTTTTCCGCCTCCTCTGTCATCCGATCCAGAGCCTGTTCCCGTGCTTCAGCTAACATCTTGGTATAATCTGTAATCTCACCGCCTACTATTCCTCTTAAAATAGCCATTATATCCCGACCCAGGTGTCTGGCTCTTATGGTGTTCCCCTTGACCAATCCCAATGTCTTTACTATTCTCTTTCCTGAAATCTCATTTGACGTTACTATTATCATTTTTCTATCTCCCTGTACCTTTCTTTTTTGAATGCAAAGACCCTTTCTCTAATTATGGAAACCAAAAGCACTATAATCCCAAAAGCTAAAAAGCAAATTCCGACTTTAACGATAAACGATACGCTGGGGTCAAGAAATAGATTTTTGAAGAATTGGAACACGCCTAATGCCAAAAGGATTATCGCGCCGATGGAAAGGAAAAACCAGCCGGCGCCCCGTTCGATTCTGCGGTAGACTCCCTTCCAGTAACCAGCCCAGATATCCTCCTTTAGATCAGCTAATTTCACCTTATCTGTCACCTCCTTCAATTGGGTAAAGGAGTCAAATTCATTTCTGCATTTTTCGCATTCAGTTAGGTGCTTTTCCACCAGCTCCTTTTCCTTATCTGAAATCTCTTCATCCAGGTAGGCCATCATCAATTTCTGAATCTCTTCACAGTTCATAAGACTCCTCACCCCTTCAAATGTTTCAAGTTCTCTTTAAGTTTTTTTCTGGCATAATAAAGCCGGGACATCACGCTTCCCACAGGAATTCCCAAAGTCTCTGAGATCTCTTTATAGGAGAAGCCCCGGAAATGTTTTAAAACTATCACCTCTTTGAACTTGTAGGGGAGCTTATCTATCTCATCTAAAAGCTTTTGCTTTAAACTCTCTTTTTCCGATTCACCCTCAGATTCCTGCGTTTGAGTAAGCTTCTCCCTAGCAATCTCGTTGGACAGGTATTTTTTTCGGACGTTCTGTTTTTTGAGATGATTTTTACACAGGTTGGTCAAAATAGTGTAAAACCAGGGAAAGAACTTGCTTCGCCCATTATATTTATTAATGGATTTATAAACTCTCACAAAGGCTTCCTGCGAGAGGTCAAAGGCATCATCGGAATTACCCACCAATCCTAAGGCGATAAAGTAGGCATTCTTTTTGTATCTGTTAACCAATGTCTCAAAAGCTCTGATTTTGCCCTTCTGGCATAGAAGTATCAGGTTTTCGTCATCGTTTTCCAAAGATCGCTCCTTTTCAACCTAATATACATTCAAATCCCTTTTTTATTCAAAGAAAATGTTATGAGGACAAAAAAACCCCGGCAACTTTTGTAGCAGCCGGGGTATGAGCATAATATCTTTTGTGTATTAACTATTTCAATAAAACCATCTTCCTTGTTTTTTCTGAATAATATGTTCTTATACAGTAGAAATAGATCCCGCTTGCTACTTTTTCACCATTTCTATTTGTCCCATCCCAGGTAACACTCTGAAAACCGATAGTCTGGAAACCGTCAACTACAGTTTTAACCTTTTGTCCCTTTATGTTGTAAATACTCAACTCAACTTTGGAGCTTGTGGGTAGATAATATCTGATTGTAGTTTGTGTATTGAAGGGATTGGGGTAATTTTGATTTAGATTAAATTCAGAAGCCAACTCTACTTCATCTTGCTCCTCTACTCCAGTCGGACCGAAACCATAGAGAAAAAGGCTGTCCCCGTCACTTATACATATCTCAGGCAATGCATCTCCTGTCACATCCCCAAAAGCAAAGAATGAGATTGGAGGTAACGGATCACTAATTGCCAATGTGTCAAAGGTTGTACCGTCAAACGCCTGGATTACTCCATTTGAATGGGCGATTAAAATCTCATCAGGTGGTTGGGCATTTAAATCAAAGACTGCGACAGCAACTGCTGCTTCCGCACTGGATGAGCAAGGCATTACATTTGTCACTACACCACTGGAGGCGTCGACCATTGATAAAATGTATCCTGGTGGCCCACTGTAATAATCATCGTAAGTCCAGTCATACCTCGCATCTCTTCCGCTGTATGTATAAGAAACAACCGATACATTATCATTTGAATCGAAATTTCCCACGGCCAGACTTGTTACATTTGGGGAACGGGTGTATGTTCCTCCGTTATACAAAGTGCAGAGTTTGGTTAGTGTATTGTTCTTGTGAAGTACCTGCAGTTCTACCGTTCTATAACCAGCTAGGCTATGTATCCCGAGAGCCCAACATTCATAACTAGAATCGTAGAAAGTACCACACACAATCTCATCAAATGAATCCTTATTAATGTCAGCTACTAGGAATTTACAGTAGGCCATAGATGTATCTATGCAGTTCAGGACAGTATCCTCGCTAGTCCAATAGAAAAGAGCTCCTTTATGCCAACTTTCATAATAATCAATACCGAACTCCCAGTACCGTCTGTAACGCCAGTAGCTAGTTCCTATGAAAACTTCGGCTCTACCATCATAGTTTATGTCGTGCACCTCTATAGTTTTTACTTTATGTTGTATCCTCTTTTCCCATTCTAAGTGCAGATCGACTACATCAAAAGCACAAACCAAAGAACTATCTTGCCAAAATGATGTGTCAGCTCCAACCACCAGTTCCAAGTGATCATCGCCGTCTATATCTCCCACATCGAGATCAATTATTTTATGAGCTGGGTTTTTTTCGCTTCTTTTAATCAGTATGCCGTTCAGTCCACTGAAAACCTCTATGTAACCTGAATCGCCATCCCAGAGTCCCACAAATATCTCGTTAGTTCCATCTCCATCCAGATCTGCCAATCTCAAGGCTGTTAAATCCCGGTCTAAATTCACAGCCCAGATGCGATGAAGTTCCAGTGTGTCAGGTTGAGCTATTGACTTATTTGGAGTGATAAGCAGAAAAAGAAATAGGAGAATCCAGAGCTTTTTAACAAAAGTAATTGAATCTTTAGACCCCATATCACTACCCCGTATCTATGGATGCGGAATATTTTC
>JBARPA010000482.1:0-2592 GCA_049642665.1 Candidatus Zixiibacteriota bacterium | reverse complement strand
GGGGATAAAGGAAAGGGCCACCGACGTGCATATCGAGGTTGATGAAAGTGTGGGGCGGGTGCGTTACAGGATCGACGGTGTGCTTGAGACCGCTTTCATCTTGCCCAAAAAAATCTACCGGGCAGTGGTTAGCAGAATAAAGATTATGTCCAGTTTGGACATAAATGAGTCCAGGATACCCCAGGACGGAAGCTTCCGCTTCAATTTCAATACTCAGGAGATCGATATCCGGGTTTCCACCATGCCCATTGTCTACGGTGAAAGCGTGGTGATGAGAATACTGCAAAAACCCCGTTTCCTTATGGGCCTGAGCGATCTTGGTTTTTGGGGTAACAATCTTGAAATCTTTATGAGATTGGTACAGAAACCCTATGGTATGCTGGTGATCACCGGTCCCACCGGTTCAGGTAAATCAACTACTCTTTATGCTGCACTTAAAACTGTAAATGCTCTGGAGAAGAACGTAATTACCCTGGAGGATCCGGTAGAGTACCAGATTCCTGTAACCAAGCAATCTCCTATACATGAAAAGGCAGGATATACCTTTGCCAAGGGACTCCGTTCCATCTTGCGTCACGATCCAGACATCATTCTTCTGGGGGAGATGAGAGATGAAGAAACTGCAGAGATGGCGTTCCGAGCTTCTATGACCGGGCATTTGGTGTTCACCACCCTGCACGCCAACACCGCCTCAGCTGCTGTGGCACGTCTTCTGGATATGAAAATTGAGCCCTTTGTAATATCCTCCTCTCTTCTGGCGGTGGTAGCTCAAAGGCTGGCTCGAAAGATATGCCCTAAGTGCAAGGAGAGCTATACGCCGTCTCAAGAAGACCTGGAACAGTACCCGCAGCTTAAGGATTTGAAAAATCCAGTTTTCTATCGGGGCAGGGGCTGCGAGAGGTGCAAGCACAGCGGCTACAAGGGAAGAGTTGGCCTGTACGAGTTGCTTGAGGTAAATGACGAGGTGAATCAGCTCATCATCAAGAAAGCTCTCTCCTCTGAAATCGAGAGGGCTTCTAAGATGAAGAGCATGTTAGAGGACGGACTAGAGAAGGTGCTCAAGGGAGTAACTACCATTGACGAAATTCGAAGAGTGCTAGGATAATGGCCACTTATACATATCAAGCAGTCGATAACAAAAACAAAGAAGTAAAAGGTACCCTGAACGCTCACACTCTGGAGGATGCGGAGAAACAGGTTCGGGAGATGGGTTTGTACCCGATCTCGGTGCAGGGAAAAGCCAAAGGTCAAGGCTTCATCTCTGTGTCCCGAAAAATTACCAAAAAAGATTTGCTCGGCCTCACTATTCAACTTCACCTGATGTTTACCGCTGGACTGCCTCTCCTGCAGTCTCTGCAGAACATTGCGGAACAGGAGAAAAATCCCAGATTCAAGGAAGTGATCGGGGATGTCTGCAAAAGGATAGAAACATCCGGCAGTTTTTCTGAGGCAATAGCTGCTCACCCCAAAGTATTCCCTCCATTCTACGTTGGCGCAGTCAGGGCCGGAGAATCCGGAGGTACCCTGGCGGACGTATTGGAGGAATTAGCCGATTCCCTGGAAAAGCAAGATGAACTGCAGTCAGAGCTGAAACAAGCCATGATGTACCCGATGATGATCATGTGCGTTATGTCTGCAGTTACTGGATTCTATGCTTTTTATCTTATGCCCAAGATGATGAAAATGGTCATCGAAATGGGGGCTCCCATTCCCTTTTACACCAGGATCATACAGTTTATCGTCAATTCCATTATGGGCCTCTGGCTTCCTATCATACTCTTCTTTGTCCTGGGTTTTATTGCCCTTCTTTTCTACCGTAAGACCGAGAGTGGTGCCTATACTCTGAGCTACATGAAGCTCAAGTTCCCCCTCTTTGGCGCAGTTATACAGAAATCGGTCCTATGTAACTTCGCTCATTACCTGTCACTTCTACTTCGTAGCGGCTTTGGGTTGCTAGCGTCCCTGGATCTGGTGAAGGGGACCATCGGAAATAAGACCATAATCAGAGCCATAGAAACGATTGAGGAGAGAATCAAGCGTGGTGAATCCTTTGCCGCCTCAATGGCCGGACTCCCATTCCCCAGCTTTATGGTTACCATGATAGGTCTAGGAGAACAGACCGGCAAGGTGCCGGAACAGCTGGCCATGGTGAATGCATACTTTGAAAAGGACATAAAGAGAACTACCAAGAGGGTTTTAACCCTGCTGGAGCCAATCATCCTGATAACCTTTGGAGGAATTTCCGCGGTCATACTCCTTTCCACTTTCTTCCCCATGTATAATTCCATGGGTCAAATCAAATAAATCTTTGAGCACCGAACCTACCTAAATCCAGAGGACTATTCTTTCCCCTTTTTTCATCCTTGAACTAACTCAAGAAAAATCAAAACCCTTTCTTTCCGTATCCCTGGTCGAGACAAAGGCTGAACTCATCTTTTAGAGATTCTGCCTGCGGCCTGCGGAATTTGCGTAAGCTGAGCACCTTGCAGAATCAATGACAGTACGTCAGCACACGTATCTTCACCGGGTTGGGATAGTTAAAGAAAGGATTCTTGATTCTATGTGCTGTTCTGGTGGTTACCCCGGGTTACG
>JBARPA010000481.1:0-4981 GCA_049642665.1 Candidatus Zixiibacteriota bacterium | reverse complement strand
GTGGAGGTGAAAGCCGGAAGGTCAAAGAAGTTTGGAGAGCCATTTGAAAAAGTGGATTACCATAAACAAAAGAAATTAATAGAGGTAGCCCAGGCCTTTATACAGGAAAACCAGATCCAGAACTTTGATTTCAGATTTGATGTGATCAGCTTGGATTTAAAAGGGGAGGGGAAAATTAAACACTTAAAAAATGCCTTTATGGTGGAGTAAAGGAGCCTTCCGTTTTTAGCTTTTCCAGTTCCTGATTGATCTTCTCCCACAGCTTTACCCATTTTTCGGGTTTCTTTTTATACTGATTTATGAATCTATCCACGTCCTTCATGGTAACGTTGTTTTCTTCCAGTATCTTATTCTTTTCCCTTTCCAGTTCCGGGGGATTGTATTTGTGTTTCTCGTGGATAAAAGCCAACTTGATATAAAGCTCAACAAACTTCTCCTCAGGTATGGGAGCAGAGGAACTTGTGATTAAAATTATCAGGACGATAGCAATAACCGCAATGGAGGAGAAGATTAATATACTTCTTTTAGACATCCCTGAAAATAGTTTCCTTTCGAGTGGTTAAATTAACTTATGATATCCATCTGTCAAGTAAATAATTATTGACAAGTAAATTAAAATAATCAATTTATAGGATATGGGAAGGAAAAGAACAAAGAAAGTATGGGTGGGCAATGTCCCCATTGGTGGAGGTTCGCCCATCACTGTTCAATCCATGACCACCACCGATACCCGGGATATTAGATCAACCCTACGCCAGATAAGAAGACTGGAAAAGGCAGGGTGTGAGATAGTGCGGGTAGCTGTTCCGGATTTCAAGGCTGCTAATGCCTTAGAAGAAATCAAAAGGGAAATACAGATTCCCTTAGTAGCAGATATTCAATTCAATCATAAATTAGCTCTTAAAGCAATTGAATCTGGAGTTGACAAACTCAGGATTAATCCCGGGAATATCGGTCCCTTGTGGAAAGTCAAGGAGGTAGTCAGGGCTGTTTCTGATAAGAATATTCCAATTAGAATAGGCGTTAATTCCGGTTCACTCCCAAAAGATATCCTGAGGAAATATAAAGGTATAATCCCTGAGGGGATGGTTGAGGCAGCCATGCGTGAGATTAAAATTCTTGAAAAAATGAACTATGACCAGATAGTCGTTTCCTTAAAAGCATCAGATGTTCCCACAACAATAGAATCCTACAGGCTGATCTCAAAGAAAGTGAATTACCCTTTACACATTGGAGTAACCGAAACAGGACCTGTAAGAATAGGCTCCATAAAATCCGCAGTAGGATTAGGAGCCCTATTGGCTTTGGGTATAGGTGATACTTTAAGGGTATCTTTGACTGGTGATCCGGTCGAGGAAGTTAAGACCGGATTTGAGATATTAAAAGCTTTAAACCTGAGAGATTATGGACCAATATTAATCTCCTGTCCGGTATGCGGCAGATGCGAGATCGATTTAATCCTATTAGTAAAAAAAGTAGAAAAGGAATTGAAAAAGATAAAAGAGCCTATTAAAGTGGCAGTAATGGGCTGTTCAGTCAACGGGCCTGGCGAGGCCAGGGAAGCCGACGTAGGAATCGCCGGCGGCAAAGGCTTCGGGCTTTTGTTTAGAAAGGGGAGGGTCGTGGGCAAGGTTAAAGAAGATCAGATGGTTGAAAGGTTAATGCAGGAGGTCAGTTCAATCTTAAAAAAGGGGACTTAGATGGGTTTTATGAATGTCGTTAAGTGGTTTCTGACTGCAATCTTGACTTTTGCAATATCCCTGGTAGCAAGCTGGGTGGCCAAGGGGACGGATCCAACAAACCTTCTCGATTTCTTCCTGCAGAATCAGAGGACAATCTTTGGCACCTTTGCTGCCTTAATGCTTGCTTTTGCATTAATCGCTTTGTGGGTAAGCAAGAGACGGAGAAAGAGAAAACAGAAAGAAGCTGCAGAATGCAAAGAAAAGGAATTGATAGAAGCCGAACGGGAAAAAGAGGAAAGGCTAAAAGAGATCATCGGCCTTTGTAAGCCAGTCGAGGAGTTGAAAGCTCTGGAAGATTTTCGATTGGCTAAGTATCGACAGGATGTTTATATCGGAAGGGAAAGTGATGATGAAATAAAAAAGGTGCTGGAACATCGGCATTACGTTTTGATAATAGGCAAACCCAAAATAGGAAAGACCAGAGCTGCTTTCGAAGCAATCAAAGAACTCAAAGGTTGGTATCTGCTCAAGCCGCCTTATAGAGAGTTGAAATATGACAAGATTCAGAAGATCAAGCTTCCAGCCAAGTGCCGAAAAGTTATTTTATTCTTAGACGATTTGAACGAGTACTTAGGCAAGTGCGATGTAGATGATTTGATTTTCAAGCTTAAGCAAGAGGCAGAGGATGTGCTGGTCTTAGCAACATGCAGAATACAGGAAGAGTTTGATCTGCTCAAGGATAAAAAAGAAGTGGATAACTTCTTAAGGGAATCTAAGCCTTCTGTTAAGCCCAGGGACATCGAAGAGGAGGAAGAAAGGGAGTTAGCTGACAGCTTGGATTTAGACTGGGAGGACCTTTTGCCCGATGGCACACCAGGTTCAATTGTGCTCAATGAACCAGCAATGAGAAGTAAATATGAGAAGCTTAAAGAAGAAAAGGTAATCCTGCATGCACTCAAGTTGTTGAGAGAAGCTACCATTTCAGAATGGGAAGAAGGATTGGTGAGAGAGGTAACAGAAAAGATATTCGAAATCCCGATGAGTAGAGCCAAATGGAACGATACTATCCTATTACTGGAAGAAGAAGGATTCATATGGAAGGAAAACAACAAAATCATAATTCAGCACGATTCCTACCTAGATGATAGATTTATCAGTAGTTTCAGGCCAAGATTGGAGGACTTGGTAAGACTGAAAAAGATATTAATACAGAAAAGGGATTTTGAAAATTTGCTTTATTTGGGATTTGCATTTTCACATCTAAACGAACTCGGTGAAGCCCTGGATTGTCATGAAGCTTCTACAGAAATAAATCCAGAGGACGCAGGATCTTTTTTTTGTTGTGGAGCAATATTGGGTACCATGGGCAGATTCAAAGAGGCTATAGAAAGAAGCAAGAGAGCCACGGAGATAAAACCTGACTTGGCACAAGCTTATTTTGTGTGGGGTATAGCATTGCATCATTTGGGAAGGGATGAAGAAGCGATAGCGAAGCTCCAAAAGGGAACAGAAATTAAACAAGATGATGAAGGGGCGCATTTTGCTTGGGGTATTTCATTGCTTAACCTCAGAAGATACAACGAGGCAATAGAGAAATTTAAGATGGTAACCGATCTAAACCTTAATCATCATAAGGCTTATTATAACTGGGGTCTCGCTTTAAGTGAGTTGGGAAAGTATGATGAAGCGATGGAAAAATTTAAGAGGGTTACGGAGATACGCCCGGATTTTGCAGAAGCTTATTATTGCTGGGGAAACATTTTGGTTGAGTTGGAAAGGTATGAGGAGGCGATAGAGAAGTATAGGAAGGCAACAGAGATAAACCCGAATTTTGCGGAAGCCTACACAAACTTAGGTACTTCTCTTATGATATTGAATAGAAAAAAAGAAGCTAAGAAATCATTTTTGATCGCTCTGGAATTGTTTAGGAAACAGGGGCGAAAAGAAGACATGAAAAAGGTTGAAGGACTTTTGAAGATACTGGAAGAAAATTAAATGGAAGAGTTGGAGTTAAAAAATTTATTTTTGCGGTTTTAGAAAAGAGAAAAAACAAGTTATTTCACTCCGAACATCACAGGTTGGGACAACCTGTGATACCGGGGTATGGTTTTCGGGCGGACGCAGAGGTCCGACCATACATGTAGAGAAGCCTTTATGGCTCCGATATCCCATTAGAAGTTTAAATTTTTATGTTGCATTCTAAATGATATGTGCTTATTTTCAATATCGAATAGAGAACCTATTTAATTTCGGAGGTATGGATATGAAGATCGTCAGATACGTTTTGGTAAGCTCAATTATATTCATAATGCTTTCAAATATTTTCTGCAGTGGCGACAGAGAAAGTGCCACGGAAAGCGCAAGGCTACATCTTCAAAAAGGTATTAGTTTAGCCAGGGCTGAGAAATATGAGGATGCCATAAAGGAATTTAAACTGGCCTTACGGAAAAAACGGGATTATGCTGATGCCTATTCGTCCTGGGGGTTGGCTCTTAACGGTTTAGAAAAGTATGAGGAGGCTGCGGGAAAATTCGAAAAAGCAGTTGAAATAGATTCCAGCAATCCTGAATTCTACTCCAACTGGGGATTGGTTCTGTCAAATTTAGGTAAGAGCGAACTGGCAGTGGAAAAATACAGGGAGGCGATCAAACTAAAACCTAATATGGCAGGAGTCCACGGGAACTTAGGCTTTGCTCTTCTTAAGATGAACAAAAAAGAGGAAGCCATAAAGGAGTTCAATACCGCACTGGAGCTGTTCAAAAAAATGGGAAGAATGGAGGATGTCAAGAAGGTGGAGGAGACACTCAAAATGTTGGAAGACGCACCTGGTGATAGTTAAAATCCAGAAAACCTGAATGTGAAGGAATAAACAGTATTCTTTTTATCACAGGTTTTTTGCAACCTGTGAATCCTAATATAACGGGCGGACCTAAAGGTCCGCCTCTACATTTATGTTTTTTCTTGGAGTTTTCAGGATTTGCTTATATTATATGGCGAAAATGAAAACAGAAGTCGTGAAGAAACTAATTTAAAAACTAAAGGAGGTTTAATATGCCCTCTATGCCGTTTACTCTGGATTCCATAATCCACTGGCTGTTGACCCATGGTGTAAAAATTGGCCTTATTTTACTGGGTGCCTTCATTGCGTACCGTATCATTAAGGCAATGGTGCGTAAGTTTGAGAAAAAGGTGCGTACAGAGGAGGCTGTGGTCCCTAGTGAGTTAGAGAAAAGAGCAAAGACCTTAGCCAGGATTATTCAAACTTGCTTGATCGGAGTGGTGGCTGTCATTGCCATAAT
>JBARPA010000480.1:0-4252 GCA_049642665.1 Candidatus Zixiibacteriota bacterium | reverse complement strand
GACCAGGAATGAAAAAGTTATAAAATCGTTGCAGCAGATTCTTAAAGCTGTATCCGAGGGACAGAAAACAGTTCACCGGATCCAGGAGTTCTACCATACCCGGAGTGAGGGTGCCTGGGTGGAGATGGATATTAATCACCTGATCCAGGAGGTGGTGGAGGTTACCAAACCCAGATGGGAGGATGAGGCTCGGGCACAGGGTACCAAGATAGAGGTAGAGAAAAAATTGGGAGAGGTCAAGCCGGTATTAGGAAATACCTCTGAGATTTTTCAGGCATTGACCAACATAGTGCTGAATGCCATTGAAGCCATGCCCCAGGGTGGAAAGATAACCTTAATGACTGAAACTCAAGGGGAATGCGTTGTCATCTCAGTTAAAGATACCGGAGTGGGTATGACAGAGGAGGTGCGATCAAGGCTTTTCGATCCCTTCTTTACCAGTAAGACTACCAGAAATGCAGGTTTGGGCTTGAGCGTAGTCTATGGCGTGATCTCCCGGCATAAAGGGGAAATAGGTGTGGAAAGCGAGGTGGGTTTGGGTAGCAACTTCACTATAAAACTTCCGGCCTGTAAATCACCGAAACCAGAAAAGCAAAAAGATACCAAACGCGAAACTTCATTACAACCTGCTACTATACTGTTGATCGATGATAACAAGGAATTAAGGGACATTATATTTGAGATTCTCGCAGCAAAAGGACATCACGTGATCCAAGCCCAAGACGGCGTTCAGGCTTTGAATTTATTTGAGAAGGGCAAATTCGATCTGGTTTTCGTTAATTTGAGTTTGCCAGAGCTTTCCGGCTGGGAGGTAGTACAAAGGATAAAGCAAAAGGATTCCGAAGTGAAAACCGCTCTCCTGACCGGCTGGGGTGCTCAGGTTGATTTAGAGGAAACCAGGGAAAAAGGAGTGGACTTTTTAGTTACCAAACCTTTCAAGGCTGAAGATCTTTTGTCTGTTTTAGGTCAGGCCTTGATGAAAAAAGAGCTCTCCTACAAAACTTAATTTAAATCATTCCTAAATTTAAAAGTTCTTTTGGAAATTTCCGGTTCGCTTTTATCAGATCAAGCCATTTTTAAATTTTTCCCTTGACAACTTAGAAGTTTAAGAATATCATCATTCAAAATGAAGCTTTGATGGTTCTGCATCTGGGGTTGGGATTCAATTTCAGCTTCTTTCTTAATAGTAAGGAGGTGTTTGTAATTAAATTGAACTCAGAGGGTAGAAGACAAGTATATTTCAGTGAGATTGGTAGCAGGCAGTCAAAAATTTTAAACCTTTAAACTGAGGGGTAAAAGATGAAAACCTTCAAGGTTTTATCAATTCTGGCCCTGACCCTTGTAGCATTCATCTTAGTGTTTCGCCCTTTTAACGGTCAGGTAATTGGTTTCCCTTCCGAGGGGGAGCAATACGACCCGTATTTTGAAGCAGCAAATGCCTGGTTTGACTCAGTTGCAACTGTGCATACCCAGGAGATACCCATACTGGATAAGATCGAATCGAAACTTTACTATATTGCCAAGGGATTAAAATCTGAGAAGGATGGCAAATGGCTGGCTTTCGACACGCTGGAGAAGAAACTGGACAATATCGTAGGTCTGTCCGATTCCGGTTTGCCTCCGGAGGCAGTGATAGACTTCATTAATGCTAACGATTATTTCACCAATGTCACTCTTATTCATTCCTGGAAAGGAGATTTACCTGGAGCGGTTAAAGATTATTTCTTAAAATCCAATTCTTATTTCGACACCGTAAGGTTGATCCATAATGATACACTTTTTGCCGACTCCTCCGAGCTGTGGAGGATAGAGCAGAAGCTCTGGTCTTTTAACCAGGCTTTGAAAAACGAGAAACATGCTAAAAAGGGAGCTTTTTATGATCTAGAGGCTAAGCTGGATACCCTTTTGGGTCGCGAGTATGCAATACCTGAAAGCATAGATGCTTGTTTCGATACTGCTGATATTTACTTTGATTCGGTGGATGTTGTGCATGAACAGGTAGGTGGTCTGACTGGTGAAACGGATCAATTGTTTGAATTGGCCAATATATGGTTTGATTCTTTGAATCTCATTCACGAACATGAACCCCCTATTTATCCGGAGTGGCAGAACATCGAGTGGAAAATCTATTATCTTAACAATGGTTTACAGCTTCAAAAAGAGGGGAAGCATTTAGCTTTTATCGAGCTGGAGGCCAAACTGGACACCCTTCTGGGTTGGGAATTCATGGGTTTGAATCCTGATGTAGAAGGATTTTTCCTTGGGGCTAATGATTATTTCGACAACGTTAATATTATTCATAAGCAGCCAATGGGTCCGGAGCTTTTGAATATCGAATGGAAATTGCACTATTTAAAGACAGCCTTGCACAATCAGAAGCATGCTAAGTGGATAATGTTTGATGATCTTGATAAAAAACTGGATTTACTTCTAAATCAACCCAATGATGGCCTGCCACCTGAGGTTAACACCCTTTTCAACAATGCGGACTATTACCTTGATTCGATCAATTATATTCACGAACAGGCTCTTTTCCCCGATTCCTCAGAGGAATGGAAGATAATGCAGAAGCTGCACTATCTAAAATATGGTCTGAAAAACCAGAAAGATGCTATGTGGCTGATGTTCGTGGAACTGGAGTACAAGCTGGATATTCTGGTAGGACCCAGGGTTGATCCACCGGGTCTTCCCAAGGAAGTGGATTCGCTCTTTATTTCCTCAAATGAGTGGTTCGATTCAGTGAATTTCATATATAGTCAAATTGAAATGCCTATTCCCATGAGAGTCGAATGGATGCTCCACTATCTCAAGCATGCTGTAAAGGATGAGAAGGATGCCAAGTGGATGGCATTCGATGAATTAAAAAGAAAGGCATATGAATTTGATAAAGTGGAACAGAAGCTTTACTATCTGGGCAAGGCTTTGAAATACCAGAAGGACGCTAAACGTCTGATGTTTGCGGAACTAGGATGGAAACTGGACTCGCTTTTGGGTGTGCCTTTGGAGGGTCTACCTCCCCATGCCGAGCTTGATTTTCAAATGGCTAATGTTTCTTTCGATTTAGTTGATACAACCCACAACAAGTCTGAAGTTCCTGAGTTAGAGAAGATTAAGATCAAGATTACTTATCTCAGGGATGGTTTAATGTTTCAGAGGTATGCTGTGGAGAAGATGTTCGATACCCTAAATGTCAAAATTAATCTTTATGTCCAGATGCCAGATGATGGTCTGGATCCAGAGATAGTAGCTGATTTCGACAGCGCCACCAACTACTTTGCTTTGATAGATGAGGTGGAACAGATGCCCGGTTTGATTGAGCTTCAGAAGATCGAGTTAATGATATATTATCTGAGCCAGGGACAGCAGTTTGTGAAACAGGCTCAGGAGAAGATGTTTACGCAATGGAAGGAGAAGCTTTTTGAATTCGATAAGATCGAGAAGAAGCTGTATAACATAAACCAGGCTTCGCAATTCGCAAAAGATGCCAAAGAACTGATATTTGAGCACCTGGAGGAGAAACTGGACACCCTGTTTGAAAGGAGAGGATGGGATCCCATTGTTTTCCCAGCTCTGGTAACCGAACATTTCGGTATCGCCAATTCATACTTTGAATTGGTCAATTCCCTTCATCTGGAACCCGCCCCTGACACCACTGAGATGAAAAAGATTGGATTGAAAATCCACTACCTTAAACATGCTCTCTGGCACCAGAGGTTAGCCACCTGGTTAATGTTTGCCAACCTGGAGGAGAAGCTGGATTCACTTTTGTACAAAGAGTACCTGGGTCTGCCTGAACTGGTTGATTTGTATTTTGATTCCGCTGGTTTCTATTTTGATTCGGTTAACGTGATTTATGGTCAATTTGGGGGAAACGCAGGTGAGCTTGACAAGATCGAAGAAATGTTGGATGCCTTCACCATCGCTCTGAAGTTTGCCAAGGATGCAAAATGGTTGATGTTCGATGAACTTGAAGACAAAATTGACTCCCTACCGGAAACAGGCGTTAGAGAGGTAGGGGAGAAGGAGACAGTGCCCGAGAAATTCGTTCTGATGCAGAATTATCCTAATCCTTTTAATCCGGTCACCAATATAGAATTTTCGATTCCTGAGCCTGCCTGGGTCAAAGTCGAAATCTATAATGTTCTTGGTGAAAAGATCGTCACCTTAGTCGATGAGAAACTCTCTGCAGGATATAAGATCGTGGAATGGGATGGAAAGGACAATCAGGGCATAGAAGTTTCCACAGGCATCT
>JBARPA010000479.1:0-7464 GCA_049642665.1 Candidatus Zixiibacteriota bacterium | reverse complement strand
TCTCCATAGGACCTCCTTCCTTTTCATTAGGTTTCGTGTCTACCTTCGGGCATAACGTTTGCTTCAGCGTATCTGCAGTTCAACAGAATGTCTCCATTCCATAGATTTTTCCGGTTTGACCATGTTTGGCACAATGGGAACGCCGCAAGACCTGTGCCGTCTCACTTTTTTGCAGATAAAAAAAACAACCCTTCTGCACTAACGGGCTGTAGTGCTTGACATTAAGAAGTGAAAAATTTTGAGGGACGTGAAGGTAGCTGCCCCGAAGGGATCTTGAAGTTCGGGGAATCTTTCGAGGAGAATGAGTTGAAGGTTGTTCTTCTTGTTGGAAGTTTTTGACCGTTAGGTTGTTAGATGGTTCGAGGAATCTTACGATTGCTGGGAAGAAATTTGATTTGGCAGATTATTATGGTTTCTTATTTAGTGCTTTTTTATTTTGTATCTTAAAAGCGACTCATCTATGCCCAATAGTGCAGCTGCTTTTGTCTTAACCCAGTCACTCATAAGAAGAGCATTGAGTATCTGGGCTTTCTCAAATTTTGCGACTCGTGATGGGAGTGAAGAATCTACCTCAGTTTCGCCCTCCTCTTGGTGAAAACTGTTGAGAAGATGACAGAATCTGCATTTATCACCACCCGAGAGGACTGCTATTCTTTTAACCTCATTTTCCAGCTCCCTTATGTTTCCAGGCCATTCATAATCGATAAGCCTTATCAGACTTACAGGATTTTCAATTGACTTGAGAAGCTCCTCTCCTACGCCAAACTCCTCTAAGAAATGTTTAAAAAGAAGAGGAATATCCTCTTTTCTTTCTCTCAAAGGTGGAATCTTTATCGGTATTGTATTAAGACGGTGATATAAATCCTGCCTGAAGGAACCATCCTCTATTGCCTTCTGAATATCTCTATTTGTGGAGGAGATGAGCCTGACATCTATTCTTCTTGGTTTAGTATCCCCTAACCTGGTGATCTCTTTGTTCTCAGTGGCTCTTAAAAGCTTGACCTGGATAGGAAGAGGAACGTCCGCTATCTCGTCCAGATACAGGGTTCCTCCCTCTGCTTCCTCAAAACGTCCCCATTGATCCTGGGTGGCTCCGGTATAGGCTCCTTTCTTATGGCCAAAGAGTTCGTTTTCCAGGAGCGATTCAGGTAAGGCACTGCAGTTAACTGCCACAAACTTTTTATCCTTTCTATCGCTTTTATAATGAATAAATTTAGCTAAAAGGTCCTTGCCTGTTCCCGTCTCACCTTCTAAAAAAATGTTAACATCCGAATCTTTAATCTGATGGATCTTCTCTATTATATCTAAAATCTTGCTATTCCGAGTTTTAATAGGGGGGACATAACCTTTTTTTGTGGTCTCAACAGATAAGAATTTATGATTTTTAACATCCTGGATATTTTGTCTTATCCTAGCGATCTCAATCAATCCTTTTTCATCTTCAGATTCCCTGAATAGATTCTCTGCCCTGTCCAGGAAAAGAGGCACTCTATTCCATTCCTCATTTTCAAAAAGGAGTTGGGCAATGGCCACATCAACCTGAGCCAGGTAATAGTTAACTTTTAAGCCTTTGAACTCGCGTTCAGCATCCATCAAAAAGCCCAACCTTTGATAATAGTCAAAACTGGTCGATTTACCCGCTTCCAGATATGTTTTAGCTAATTCATACTTAGCGCTTATCCCCTGTAGAATTGAAATTCCCTTAGTGAAATACTTCTTCGACTTATTTTTTTCACCCTGAGCTGAATATATCTGTCCCAGTATTCTATAAACAGCTCCCTCCTCTAATCTATCACCTAAGGATCGAGAAACTTTCAACGATTTTACACAGGAAGACAAACCTTTCACATACTCTTTTTTAGCGAACTGAAGTACAGCAAATAACCGGTAGGTTTGATTTATCATATCACTATCAGGCGCAATCTTACTCATTATTTCTATAATTTTTTTGTAATGAGCTTCAGCAACTGAAAATTGACCTTGATAATAAGCCAGCTCTCCTGCATATTCGTGATAAATAACCTGTTCCCTAATCCAATTGTTCTTCTCACGCAGTTGCAGAGCTTGTCCGTATAAAGTATGAGCTTTGTTAAAATTCCTTTTCAATGAATAAAGATAACCTAGAGCTAACTTATCACGGCAAATATTCAATTCAGTCTTCTTTTCCTGATAATATTTAAGACCTATGAGAAGACTTTCTTCAGCCTTTTCCCATTGACCCACCAAGGTATATACCCTTCCCAGGTTGCTGGTAAAATGTGCAACCAGTTTGTCCCCCTTGATCTCCATACTGGTGTGGAGAGCTTCTTTCAATAGTTCAAGCGCTTTTGGAAAATCCGATCTTATGAAATTGATTCGAGCTATTATGTTATAAATATTACAAACCTGCCCTTGATCCCCAAGTCTTCTATATGTTGCTATAGCATCCCTTAAATGTAATTCAGCACTTTTCAAATCCCCCAAGGAGAGAAAGGTCCTTCCTAATATGTTCTCCGTATCAGCCAAAAGACTATTATCATTTGTCTCTCTTAGAAGAGTAAGAGCTTTCTCACTTCTGTACTTTGCCTCGGGATAATTACCGAGATGATATAGGGTTATTGCTGATAGATGATAGAACTTACCTGTTGATGAGCTGAGATCCTTAATATCGATCTCATTCTCAAGTAACTTTAGTTCTTTGAGCGAGTTGCTGTATTTTTGCTGGGAGATCAGGGTCTCGATGCTGGCAAGCCTTTCCTGGAGCTCTGCTCCTGAGATTTTTGTTTGCTCCCACATTTTTCTCTGCCTTCATAGCTTTTATGAGTTCCACTCTTATTTTGTGTACTTTCACCAAAAGTTACCTGAAGTTTAAAAACTTTGATTTGGGCAATTGGTACAAGTCGAGTCATTATATAGAAAAACTCAAACCAACTAGGATAAGTTGCAATAACTGGAATTGGCTTCTTAGCTGCTTCTTCCCATGTATGTCCCCACTTTCGGAGCTTCGAGGAATGTCCCGCACTGGTCTTAGCACTGAGATCACTTAGACCACCAAGGGAAATCAAAATTAAAAGAGCTAAACATAAAATTACTTTGAACTTCATTTTAAGTTCCTCCTCTCAAACTAAGGTTTTAACGATGGTGAAAATTAATTCCCGTGCCTATTTTAAAATAACTCCGCTCGTAAATTTTTACAACAAAAAAAGTGCCAGCTTTTCATTCCGTGTTTAAAAAAATAAACACATAACTCTTTGTAAGGCTTAAAGATATTTTAAGCTAGAAAAGCCCTAAACTTCTATCTATCAGATATTCGTAAATTCTTACGAGTTTTTATGTGAGTAATGATGATTTTTCAGATGATTCCTTTAAAATAGCCTCTTTGACTGTCGTAAGATTCTGCGACTCTCTAATCAAGAATTGCACAATTATTGTTCTTAGTACAAAGATTTCCACTTTATTTTAAGTTGTTTGGACTTGAAGCAGAAAGTGAATAGACTTACTTTTTACTGGATGTTTAAGATCATTACATTAAGTATCTGTAGAAGGTATAAGGCGAGAAAAATCTTATGTGCCCTGGGCTTTTACCCAGGTTAAGATGGTTTCCAGGGTTATGATTATTCCGCCCAAAAGCCTGGAGTAGCGTTTTAAAAGATCAGTATACTGCCATTTGACCTTTAAAGCTTCCACAGGTAGATCGAGCATTTCCATAATGGTCTTTTTGAAGATCTCATCCATATACTTGAGGATAAAATACGGGTTATCAGAGATCTCCGGGCTGGTAACTTCCCCTTTGGCTATTAACTCTTTGTAATGTTCAATCTTCTCCAGTATCACCGTTCCAAAGCACCAGGGAGACATAATAACAGCAAAGGAAGTTGAGTCTCCATAGAAGCTATAAACGTTTCTCAAAATCAGATCAACTAATATCTTTCTTGCTCTGTAGTAGGATAGGGACTCCATCTTCTGCGGATCGCACTCTATCATCTTTTCCTGTATTCGTTTTTCCTCGGCAAAACATATCTTCTCAGCTTTTTCCAGAAAGGTATAGAAATCCTCAAAATATACCTTGGTATTCTCATTAATAGTGAAGATAAAAAATCCGCCTTCATCCTTATGCACTTTTGGTTCTTTAATCTTTTTCAATCTCTCTTTCGGGAAACCTTTTTTGATACCATTGGTGAGCATCTTTTGCTCCTTTCTTGACATTGTCTCCATCTTCTGAAAAGAGCAAATAATATGCCCCGGAAAAGCATTAAAAATCAACAAATCGGAGTCCTGAGGCTTGGCTCTAATTATTTGAAATGTGGTTGGTTACAGGGTGAGATCCGTTTGTTCTGAAAATTTAAACTCTAAACAATATGCAATTTACTTCAGATAAGGTGCAAGAGAAAAGAATTTTGAGAAACAATTATGAAAGACAGAATCCTATATCTCTAAGTATTCCGCTCGATACCGATGTTGTATACCTATGTCTGTTATTGAGATTCTATTTAAAAAACTTCTCTTTTATGGGAAAAAGCCCGAACCCCCCACCGGTATGTAAAAACAGTATATTCTCTTTTCTGGAGAAATTTCCTTTTTTTATTTGATCCACCAAACCCAGCATTGCCTTTCCCGAATAGACCGGGTCAAGGATAACTCCCGTATCTTTTGCCATAGATCTCATTAAATCCAGCTCGATCTTTCTTGAAAGCCCGTATCCCTTTCCCACAAACCCGTCGATTATATCTATCTCATTTCTATCTACAGAAATATCAGGATTAAACATCTTAATATAACTTTGCACCAGTTCCAAGATCAGATCAACTGCAATCTGGGATGTCTCTCTGACATTGAACCCGGTAACCTTAACATCCCACTTCAAAAGTTTAGCACCTAAGTAAAGCCCGGAATAAGTACCCCCGGAGCTAACTGCGGTTATAATTCTGTCTATTTTCAACTTCATTTGATTTAACTGGGATTTAATTTCATAAGCTGCCTTTATGTATCCCCAGATACCTAAAACATTGGAACCTCCCTCTGGAATCACATAACCTTTTCTCCTTTTGGATCTCAATCTCACCCTTTCCTGTTCCATTATATCATCCACCCATTCATATTCCTTATGAGTTATGTATTTAACCTCAGCCCCCACCAACCTGCTTAAAAAAAGGTTCCCGTCGTTCTTTGGTTTTTGCTCGTCAAACAGGACCAGCAATGATTTCAGCCCCAGCTGCGCTGCCATAACAGCCGTTGCCCGGGCATGATTGGATTGAATCCCTCCGCAGGTGATTAAAGTATCACATTTTCTCTTCAATGCATCGTAGCCTAAAAACTCAAGCTTTCGTATTTTGTTTCCTGATAAGCCAAACCCTGTTAAATCATCCCGCTTGATGAATATCTTGTAATCATCTGGAACTTTAGACAAGCCTTTTAATTTTTCCATAGGTGTGGGCAACATAGCCAAACTTAAAGTTCCGGGGAATTGCATAGATTTAACCTTCCTTTCTTCCAGTTGATTTATAACCAAGTTATTAAGTTCTAAAACTGAAATCAAGTGAAAAATCTCAAAGGTAAAACATTAGGTGGATGTTCCTGAATAAGAGACAATATTTTGCCCAGATATAAAAGAATGCTGTTGCATAACGTTTTCCATTGACAAATGTGATTTTCGGATTAGCTTTTAAAGGTTGTCAGAAAGGAGAAAACGTTGTCCAGAACCCTGGGAATAGACTATGGCGAAAAAAGGATTGGCCTGGCAATTTCCGATCCACTGGGGATAATTGCACAATCCCTGCCTACCCTTATCCTCTCGAAAAATCAGGATATTTTATCTGAATTAAAAAACTTGATCGGGGAATATGAAATTTCCACTATGGTTTTAGGTTTGCCCAAGAATATGGACGGAACTTTAGGAGAGGTGGGCAAAAAGGTTATGGAATTCGGAAAAGAGCTTTCCCAAAAGATTAATATCAAGGTTGAATTCTGGGATGAGAGGTTGAGTTCAGTCGAATCCCTGAAAATCTTAAGAGATGAAAAAAGAAAGATAAAACGTAAAAAAGATCTGGTAGATAAAATCTCTGCATCCCTGATCCTGCAGGGCTATCTGGACAGAAAAAATTCGGAAGCATTGCTAGATGAAAACTGAAGAAGCAAGATTCAGCGCATCGGAGTGGATAATTTTCATCTTATCCACCGTAGCTATATTTCTTTCGGCCATAATCCTTTTGATCTCGGCTTTGATTCTATTCTCAGGAAGACAAATTCTTTTACTGATATCCAGGATAAAAACAAAACCTTTGCAATCAGCAGGTATAATCCTCGGAGTTTTGTTTTTGATCATCGTTATTTACTGGTTTATGATTCCGGTTGATTGGAAAAGTCAAACGGCCTCTATCAGCATATTCATCGATGAGGGCGAAAGCTTAAACGCAGTAATAAGTAAATTGAATGATAAAGGGGTGGAGTTCAACCATTCTTTTTTCGCCCTGATATCGAAATTATCTGGTGTAGACCGTCACCTGCACGTGGGAAAATATGATTTCCAGAAAGGAGTTACTCCCTATTCCATCCTGCGAAAACTGGCTAAAGGTGAGGTGAGTTTGTTTGAGGTAACAATTCCCGAGGGGTTAAGTTATAGAGAAATAGCTGGTATATTGGAAAGAAAAGTTGGCGTTGACTCACTGGAATTTACCAGGAAATGTGCTGATATAACCTTTATCAAAGATTTGAATTTTGATATTAAAAACCTGGAAGGCTATCTTTTCCCCAACACTTACAATCTTTATTGGGGCATGGAGCCGGAGAAGATTATCCGGTTAATGGTGGAGGAACTGAATCAGGAATTGGTTGACAGTTTGAGAAAAATAGTTTCTGAAATCGGTTTCACCTTATTTGATATGATAACCTTTGCCTCTTTAGTTGAGTCTGAGGCAAAAATTGCAGAGGAGAGGCCGTTAATCTCTGCAGTTTACCATAATAGGTTGAAAAGGGGTATGCTTTTGCAGTGTGATCCGACTGTGATCTATGCATTATCCCCTTTGAACCGCCCCCTGGTTTTAAAGGATCTGGAATTTGATTCTCCTTATAACACCTATATCTATCCAGGATTACCGCCTGGTCCCATAAACAATCCTGGAAAAGCATCCATATTAGCCACCTTATTTCCGGCCAACGTTGACTACTTATATTTCGTAGCAAGGGGTGATGGTTCTCATATCTTTTCATCCACATTAGAAAAACACAATGAGGCCATAAGGGAAATCAAAAAAAACAAAGAAAAAGGATGAAAAAACTTGACAATAGAATTGAATTCGATATTATAGAGTTACGACCGCGGGGTGGAGCAGTCTGGTAGCTCGTCGGGCTCATAACCCGAAGGTCGCAGGTTCAAATCCTGCCCCCGCTATTTGAAAATCCACCTTTTCTTAAAATACCCCAACAAGTTAGCTTTTCCGAGCATACCCACGACAACCCAACAAAACCCAAGAAAAACCAACCTCATTT
>JBARPA010000478.1:0-9018 GCA_049642665.1 Candidatus Zixiibacteriota bacterium | reverse complement strand
AGATGGGTCAGATCGAAGAAGACCTCCACTGCACCCAGGTGGTTTCCCTCGCTATCGGTCAGAAGAGACGTGGAAAAGCCTAAAGGGATATTTTTGCCCTTTCTGGTTTCAACCTCCTTTTCCTCATTTAGATGGGAAATCCCTGTTTTTAAAGTATGAAGTGGGGTGAGCTCCATTTTCACATTTTTGCCCATAATCTTAACATATGGCTTTCCCAAAACCTGATGTGTTTTATACCCCAGAATCTCCTCTGCGGCCTTATTGAAAAGTGTTATCCCCCCATTAAGGTCTATGACTAAAACACCCGAATTCAGACTCTCCAGAATATTGTTCAGGTAATTGGATATCCTGTCCTTTTCCGCCAGACTCTGGCGGAGTTGGATGTTGGTTTCCTCCAGCTTCAAATTCAGATTTTCAAATTTCTCCTCCAGAGCTTTATAGGCTTTTTGAAGTTTCTGGGTGATCTTGTTGAAATGAGCATAGGAGGAGGTAAATTTAGACAACTCCTCAGCTGTAAGTCCGATCGTTTCCTTCTCTTCCATTCTCTTACCTCCCTCTCCCAGGAGACAGAAGATTGATTTTTATTAATATAACTGAAATCCAACCAAATCTATAGTACTTTTTTTATTTCTCTTTCAAGATCCCATAGTTTGTTAGCCAGAGATTTTATTTTCTCCAATTCCATTTTGACTTCATTCAGTATAGATTTATCAGAGGAAAGTGAGCCAATATCCTGATTAGCTATTCTCTGAGATAAAAGCTCAATTCTTTTTCCGATTTCCAATTTCCGATCCAGAAGCTGGGAGAGCTTGACTTCATTTGCCTCTTTTTCCAGCTCGTTTAATATCTCTTTTGAAATATCCAGGATTCGAAAATATTCCTGAGACAGGGTTTGATAGTCCTTTAAAATATCTGAAGCGTTTATCTTCGCGGAGGTTTTATCATCAGAGGATTTTTTATCAGACGGCATTACAAAACCTGAAGATTGCCTATTTTTGTGGATTTTCTCCACCTACCTGGTTGATGTTTTTCTCTGAGGGAAGTTTCTTGCCCGCCTTTTGATATTCTTTAAGCTGCTCCTCCAGAGTTTGGATCTTCTTTCTCAGTTCTCCAATCTCCGATTTCAATCGGTATTCGTTGAGTGCCTTCTCGATTGTGTTTTTAAGGTCATTTAACTTAAAAGGCTTGACCACGTAATCATAGGCACCGCTACGTAAAGCCTCGACGGATGACTCGATGGTAGGGTAGCCGGTTAATATCACGGCTATGGTTTCAGGTGCTATTTTTTTAATCTCCTTCAAGGTGGAGATTCCGTCCATCCCCGGCATCTTCAGATCTATTAAAGCTATCTCCACCGGATTGGCCTTAATCAGGTCTATGGCTTTCTCTCCGCTTTCCGCCAGGTACACATTATAACCCTCCTTGCTCAGGAATTCCTGAAGCAATTCTCTTACGAAAAGCTCATCGTCTATGACCAGTATTTTCTCCTGAGCCATCTTTTCTCCTTAACCAAAATTATAATTTCTTTTTCATTCTCAAGCAAGATATTTCTTCAAGCCACACCATTTTTTATCGGCAGGATCACACATATTTCCCCTGATTTAAATTTTACTTTTTTTCTAAACCGCATATTTTTAATTGATCTTGTTTAAAAGGCAAAGGAATCACCCTTTTATCTACAAAAGAAAATTAAAAGCCCTCTCCTGTAAAAGTGAGAGAGCTCTTTATTCAATTCATATTAATGGAAATCAACTATTAACTGAATTTATCTAAAATAGAGTATTTCAATGCATCTTTTTAAATTTTTCTTTTTTAACTTTTAATTCTTTAGCCTGCTTCCAGAAGAGAGGTGTATTTATTCTTTGAGGTCAGGATTTCGATCGCTTTTCTGACACAATGGTCGGTTTTGGTCAGGGACTCCTCATAAACTGCAGCCTCTCCAAACTTATTTCTTAATATATCCCTCTTTATCGCATGCTTTATGTAATCCAGACTTTTATCGAAGTCCAATTTCTTTTCCTGTTCAATTGTACTTTTGATAGCCTCTATATGGTTGCTATAAAGCTCGGATTTTTCCTGGGACTTTATTGTTTTCTCCAGAGTATCCAGCTGCATCTCCACATAGGTTTTGTAGGTGAAATCCTTTCCCTTTAGAAATTCATTGAACTCCTCCAGGATCTCATCAGTTACCTCGAAATTCCTTTTGATATCCTTATTTTGGGAGATATATTCTACGGCGAAATCGAAGAAAACCTGTTTCAGTTCCAGATTTATCTCGATGGGTTCGAATTCCTCCTGTTCGCAGGTTAAATCGGGAACGATTCCCCCTCCACCGTAAACCTTTCTTCCTCCGTTGGTATAGAAGGTTTCCTTTTCCAGGCTATCCTCTTCAGTATTTTCATCTAATGTGGGATGTTTTTTAGCTCTTTCAGGTCGCTGGATGCATCTTCCGCTGGGAACATAATACTTGGCGATGGTGAGTTTCAAATACACATCTTTGGGCATTTCAAATACCTGCTGCACCAGCCCCTTGCCGAAAGTGGTCTGGCCTATGATCACTCCTCGATCCCAATCCTGAATAGCTCCGGCCACGATCTCCGAGGCAGAGGCCGTGCCCTCATCCACCAGCACTGCCAGGGGTCCCTGATTATAGAGTGCATTTCCCTGAGAATGATACTCTCTGATTCTCTCTTTTTTTCTGCCCTGGGTGTACACTATGAGTTGTTCCTTTTCCAGGAAAAGGTTGGCTGTCTCCACGGCCTGGCTTAAGAGTCCTCCACCGTTACTTCTCAGATCCAGAATCAAACCCTGGAGGTTTTTATTCTTCAAACTCTTCAATGCATCCTGTAGTTCTTTGCTTGTCTCCTCGGAGAACCTGGATAATCTAATATATCCGATATTATCCTCTACTACACCATAATAGGGGACGTTTTTCAGCTGGATCACAGCTCGCTCCAGTTCATATTCCAGGGGCTCCAATAAGCCCTCCCTTTTTATTTTCAGAACCACCTTTGTCCCGGCTGATCCTCGCATGAATTTAGCAGCATCCTCTGTGCTCATTCCACTGGTGGATTGGCCGTCTATCTCTATGATCTTATCCCCTGCTCTGATACCCTTTCTATAGGCTGGTGTTCCTTCAATGGGGGAGATTACCGTGACGATCTCATTCCTCAGGGCAATTGCCATTCCCAGACCCTCATATTTTCCGTGAGTCACCTCCATTAATTGCTCGTATGCTTCCTTATCCTTCATATCAGAAAAAGGATCCAGAATGTCCAGCATCCCCCTGATCCCGGAGTATACAAGCTCCTTGAGGTCCACCTCCTCCACGTATTTGGCATCTATGTTCCAGGCAACCGAGTTGATCAGTTGCACATAGTCGAACATAGTGTCCTTTTCCTCTTTTGCCTCAACCACCCTTTCAGAAACCTGCCCAAACCCGACTATCCAGATTATGAAAATGGATAGAATGGCAACTATAACCCCTATGAATCCGTATTTTTTATCGCTTCTCATGATATCTTGGCCTCCGATGTTTTGGATTTAAGAAAAAATCCTTTTACACTTCTAATTTAACATAAAAAAGCTTTTTGTCAACACTATTTACGACTTAAAAGGTGTATTTTTTTCTCACAGCTTTACCACCTCTAAAACTTAATGTTTAAGTTTACATAATATGATTAATTCATTCTATTGCATGAAGATACAAAAAACGGAAAATCGTATGCCCGGCTAACGCTAAAATCAAATAATCCCAGACGGAGAATACTTTCTCAGAAGCAGAAGGTATCCAAAGCAGACTATATTTATCAGGATTAAACTCCATAAGCTTAGCGGAATTCCCAAAATTGGAATCAGTATAGCGCTCAACAAAATCGAGCTTATAGCTGAAGCTAACAGATCAATTGAATATCCCGTGCCCGCTTTTTTCCTTTTTACCTCTTGAAGATAGAGATAATTGGCGGCGGTGAATTCTAAACCTCCGATTATTCCACATAAAGCCATCAGGGATAAAAGCGAACTCTCCATCCAGAACTCACCGACTATGCCCTTTGAAAAGAAGGTGATCAAAAAAAGTAAAACCAAAGGAAGGATAACCTGGATTAATTGAACTATAGATAGAAAACTGAAATTCAATTGTCCCTTAACTGCTTTAATTTTTGAAATGTAGGCTCCCACTCCCAACCCCAGCATAAAAACGGTCAGGATCAATCCCATTTTGGAATAAACATACCCATAGAAAATCTGAAATCCCAGAAGGACTATTATCTCAAGAAAAATGCTGGTATATCCTGCCATAAAAATCGCAGAGAGAGCTAAGTTGGAGCGTCTTGATTTTCTTTTGTAAAAGATAAAAAGCAGGGTTAAAGTAATTAAAAAAGGAACCAGCAAATATACAAACCTGGGAACGTTTGCCAGCCATAAGAAAAGCGGCTTCTCGGCAGACTGGAAAAGCGTGCTCCAGAGTATGGTATTGTAAAAATAACAGACAGGTGAAAGATCATAGTTTGTTTTACCCTTTTTAGAAAGAATCGAGTTTTGTAGATAATCAACCCTTTGGGGTGAAAGACGATCAGGCAAAAAATGCTCTGACACAAAAAGGGTCTGGATGGAATCCTGTTTGAGATTCCCTACAATCTCCTTCCAGTCAGCTTTGAGTTCCCCTTGAGGAGATGCTAAGAAAATGTTGTTGTGGCCGGGAAGAACAACCACATTATTAAAACTCTTTTTTAATGTGCCATAAAGACTGGATAAGTATAAACCCTGTTCATCGGATATATAATTTAAATGAGATGTAACCCGAAAGGAAAAGATACCATCTTTTTTTAGTATCCTTTTTATCATCTGGAAAAACTCAGATGTATAGAATCGATTCAACATAGCAGTATAGGGATCCGATAGATTCAGGATGATAACATCGTATGATTCTCCCTCCTTGCGGGATTTCTCCTTTACATACAATCTCCCGTCTTGAAATTTCAGATTTGTTTTTTCTAACGAATTTATCTCCTTCCGAGGTAAGAAGTCCTTGCTTAGCTCAATCAGCCTGGGATCCAGTTCCACATAATCTATTTTCAAATCTTTATACTTCTGGGCCTGAGCAATTGCGCCCCCTATCCCTCCTCCAATTAGAAGCAGGGATTGGGGGTTAGTTTTTTGAGAAAGGGCGAACAAAACCGCCTCCTCTGCTGAGAACTCATCCGGAAAGGAGAAAACCAGAAGCCCGTTCTCATAGAAAGTTATTTGCTCTGCCTCTTTTGTCACAGCAATATTGCCATATATGGTATCCTCTGAGTGAACTATATGTAACCCTCTCCAGAGCTTCTTCAGAGAGAAATCCTGCAATGAATCACCTGTATTCACCAAAAAGAAAACAAGAATTAAAATTCCGCAAGAGATGAAGATACTTCTGGTCATTCGGGAAGAATCGATTATTAAAAACAGGGCCAGTAGAAGATTAATAATCCATACCAGAGCCAGTATATGGAAATTAAAAAGATGGGGTATAAAAAGAAAAGTAGTCAGAAGCCCTCCCATACCTGCGCCAATGGATTCCCACAGGTAAACCCGGGTGACCAGAAATGAGACTTCAGTTTCATGTTTCCAGAATCTGGAGTTGAGAACAAAAAGGATTCCCCAGATAAGACACAGGGGAGCCATTATCACAAAGGAGAAAACAAGCATGGGCACAAACCCAACCACCTCGCCGGGCATTATGCCCAAAACAACTTTTGAATACCTGATAGCCATAAGGGTGGCCAGAATTATAAAGGCAGCCAGGAAATACCAGAAAAAGAGATTGCGAAAAGACCTTTCTTTTTTGGGGTAAAGTCTGTTCCCAATCCTGCTTCCCATTCCCACCCAGAACAGCCAGACAAAAAGCATCACCCCCAGGGAAAGCTCATTCCCGTAAAAGCAGACGATCATCTCTCTTAAAAGAACAATCTGAGAAACCATCGAGGAGAAACCTAAAATCAGGCAGGCAAAAATGAAACGAGTTTTATTCATATTCATTAAAAGATTGTAGGTACGAATTTATTCGTGCTTTTCATTGCACAGATAAATCTGTGCCTACGTTTTTTAATCAATATATTTTTCTTTTGGAATAAGGTCAAATAAAAAAGACTCATTTTATTGAGTCTGCGAGATTTGTAGGCACGAATTCATTCATGCTTCTTCTACACAGATAAATCTGTGCCTACAAATTCTAGATTAAATTCTAAAGATTGTAAACTCAACCCCATACACCAGGGATGGGCTCACCGCAGAATTTACATTTCCCATCATTCAGATTCATCTGGGTAATGGTATACCCTATTCTACCCACCACGATCTCTTTACATTTGTGGCAATAGGTATTTTCCGCATTGTGGCCTGCTACATTACCTATGTAAACATAGTTCAATCCGGTTTCCAGGGCAATCTGGTGGGCTCTCTCCAAACTGGAAACGGGGGTGGGAGGTAAGTTTTTCATAAGGTAGGTGGGGTGAAAACGGCTAAAATGAATGGGGACGTCAGTGCCCAACTCCTTTTTCATCCACTCACACATCTTCTTTATATCTTTCATATCATCATTTAAAGTGGGGACCATAAGATAGACTATCTCATACCAGATACCGATTTTCTTTAATTCAACCAGAACATCCATTATGGGTTTTAGCTCACAGCTGCAGACTTCGCGATAATACTTGTCGGTGAAAGCCTTGAAATCGATCTTCACCGCATCCAGATTCTTACATAATTCTACCAGGGGATCGTGTTCTATATATCCGGCAGTTATTATCACGCTTTTCAAACCATAATCATGACCTGCCCTGGCGCAGTCCAGCATGTATTCGTAGAAAATGATGGGCTCGGAATAGGTGTAGGCAATGGAAACACAGTTGTTCGCTTTTGCATATCGGGCAACAGCATCCGGAGGCAAATAATAGTTGTCAACCTGCTCCGGCCTGACCTGTGATATCTGCCAGTTCTGGCAGAATTTACAGTTCATATTACAGCCGGCAGTGGCAATGGAAAAAGACCTTGTACCCGGTAGGTAGTGAAAGAATGGTTTTTTCTCAATGGGATCCACTCCAGCAGAACACACCCTCGAGTGAACCAGGGTATAGTAGGTCCCCTCTTCATTTTCCCTGACCCCGCAATAACCCCTTTCTTTGTTACCCACCTTACATTTTCGGGGACAGAGTTCACATTCCACCTCTTTGTAATCCAGCTTTTTATAATACAAAGCTTCCACGTGTGAAAGATCAGTTGCCCGGGTCTGGGCATAGGCTTGGGGAATGAAATTAAGAGGGTCAGATCCAGTCAAGAACTTAGGAGCTAAAGCGCATCCCGCTGCAGCCAGTGAACATTTTATGAATTTTCTTCTATTCAGTTTCATTATAGTTGATCTCCACTAATTCGATATCTTCCAATCTGGCATTGCCCAGCTTATGTTCAGGATCAGCTGCAGTGAAAATATAATTGGGCCTTCTTCCTGCTTTCTCCAAAGAGGGGAGATTGTGTTTACTTCTGATCTCATCCACGATTTTGTAACCACCGAAATCCACAGCAACTGGATCGGTTCCAACTATTATTCCTCCATAGTTTTCATACCACTGGGGATGAAAAGCCGGGCCACCATGATACTGAATCCTTAAAGCATCAACTATTACCAACCTTTGCTGATTTCTTATTTTTGGTATAAAATTGAGATCAGCCACAAAAGGATCACAGCCATTTCCATGATATTTGTTGGGATTGTGAATGGCGCCGAAGAAGTTTTTAAGGGCGCAAGTTACTCCGGCCAGAGTGTGATCCTTGAGTATGGGGAAATTTAACTGCAGGTTGGTTCGATCGGTTATAATTCGAGTTAAAAGGCTTCCCACATCCCTATGGGTAATGAAATCCTGAGTATAACCTACATCACTAGAGTCCGTACCAAAACATTTAAGTCCGTCAGAACCGGAATTAAGGGGAAAACCAGCCTCCTTAAGCTCCCGGTTGGACCTATCCCAGACTACGAAGTTTTTATCATCAAAACCAGCCTTTCTGAAAAGATTGAAGGTAGCGTATACCACCTCAGGAGAGGTGGCAACCTTTTCTCCTCCCAGGCAGTTGACTTTCATTCCGATGTGATCACTGGGCTTGTAGAAATGAAACAAAGCCTCCCGGGGATCCCTTTCGCCTGTTAAAGCTGAGAAGGCTTTCTTCACCATTTTTTGAAGAACCTCAAAATCAAGCTTCTTTGAATTCTTGAAAACCCTTAAGGTGCGGATAACAATAACTTTGGACTTTTTCAAGGTGTTTTTACTCTCTTTAGAAATTAATATCAATTCCTATTTAAATACGATTCTTCAGATGGGGTAATTGGGAAAGGCAGGTTCAATCCGAGAGCTTATCCTCATCCCTTAATCTTGAAGTATAGATTCTCTTTTCCTCATCTGTTATCAGGAACTTCTTTAATTTCTCAATGATATCCTTATCCCAGGTTGCCTTTTTTATCTTATCCAAAAGCAGATAAGGATCAAGCTTGGACACCTCATTCCATTTCTTCAGATTTTTAATCAGGCTTTCTAATCTTTCCCAGTCCTCAGGATTTGATTTTTTGGTAGGAAGTTTATCCTTTTCCTCGATTTTTACCTTTAACTTAAAATCGCTTCCTCTTATAACCTGAAGGTTTTCATTTTTAACATAATTGTATATCAGTTCCTCTAAAGATTTTTTCTCCAATTCCAATTCTTTTCTTGTTCTCACCAAGTCCACGTATTTATTGACCAGATGCACACCGCCATCCTTAAGATAATCCTCCGGGGGTAAAAATTCCACCTGGTAGAAATGTTTCTTTGCCGGGCAGATGGAATAGAACTGACACCAATCACAAAGAGTAGATTCGCGTGGTGGAAATTTATCAGCCTTTTTCATATTCTCGATGTGATTTATCAATTCTATGGTCTTGGCTTTGAGTTCTTTTAACTCTTCTTTTGTCCTTTGCGATCTCATCTCCCTATCGAAAACCAGATAATGCCAGACCAG
>JBARPA010000477.1:0-1655 GCA_049642665.1 Candidatus Zixiibacteriota bacterium | reverse complement strand
ACCCAGGAAAGGATTCTGTCCAGGCTTCTGGATGCGGAGAAATCCTTAACCCGGCGCGATTATTCCAAAACCCGGATGGCAGAGACCGGGGAGGATATCATCAGAGAAGGTCCGGATGAACTTCCCTTTGATTTAGGAGAAAAAGACAGGCTTGAAAAAGAGTGGCTAAAAAAGGTATTTGAGGAAAACTATCCTAAAGAATATGAGGAGTTGATCCAGGAATACTTCAGAAAATTGGCTCAGGGAAAAAAATAGAGATGAGATGTTTGCAAAATTAAGGCTGGTTAGATTTTGACCAGCTTTTTCTTTTGGCTTATACTTGACATAGTTTTCTTATAAACTTAATTTTTGTCAGATAGGCACTATAATTCCGAGGTGGCAGGAAAGATGAGAAGAGTTGGGTTAATCAGCTTAGTATTTCTGGTTTTGAGTTATCATACTTTGTCAGCCACCAGTTTGAAGATATTAGCATATTTTCGAGGCGAGAACTATGGAGATAAGTTAGGGTATAAAGTCGCACCTGCAGGTGACGTGAACTTGGATGGCTATGCTGATGTTTTTGTGGGCGCTTCTGGAGCTGACAAGGTTTATCTGTATTATGGTGGTTCTCCAATGGACACTACTGCTGATCTGGTATTTAACAAAATAATCTACGGACTTTGGGATGTGGGCGTCATTAACGGCGATGGTTACAGTGATGTTGTCATGGGGGACAGTATTGACGAGAGGGTCCAGTTTTTTTATGGAGGGGCAGTTTTGGATACCATTGCTGATCTTATTTTTATGGGCGAAGGTGTGGGTAAGTATGGGGACAATTTTGGCAGCTGGGTTTCAGGAGGAATGGATGTGAATGGGGATGGTCAGAACGATCTTTTGATAGCAGCTAATAAATATGGTCAGAATGGTGCTTATGATGGAAGGGTTTACTTGTATCATGGAGGTTCATTATTGGATACAACAGCAGACTGGATGGTTACCTACATCGACACCTTGGGTCACAATGATGCCTGGTCTGCTGAGATCATAGGAGATGTCAATTCAGATGGTTTTGCTGATATTGGAGTGGGTTCAATCGGAAATAGCATTGATTTTCCGGGCAAGGTTTACATTTATTTTGGGGGTTCACCTATAGATACTCTACCTGACTTGATTATAAATAGCCCTGGTGATCGGTGGGCACATTTTGGGGCATATATTGCTCCCTTAGGTGACATTAACAAGGATGGTTACGACGATTTCGTGGTTGCTGGAGTGTATCCCTGTGTCTATTTTGGTGGAGAGGTTTTGGATAGCCTGCCCGGAATTATCTGTCAATACCAAGGTAAAGTCGCTTGCAATGCTGGAGATATAAATCATGATGGTTACGATGATCTCTTGGTAGGTTATGAACATATGAATTTTGGAAGCGGGGCGGTTTTTCTTTATTACGGGAGCGAATATATGGACAGTATCTGCGATTTGGCTATTTATGGAGGGTTGTCAGATTTTGAGATTGGCAAGTCAGTAGCAGGATTGGGAGATGTGGATGGTGATGGAGTGGATGATTTCATTGTAGGTGCGAGATCTGACTATGATCCCTGGGATAGGGGTGAGGCCTGGATTTTTGCCGGTGACAGCACACTCCCCACTGATGTGGAGGAGGAAGGCCACGAGGA
>JBARPA010000476.1:0-1839 GCA_049642665.1 Candidatus Zixiibacteriota bacterium | reverse complement strand
CACAGGCGTGAACTCTCTTTCCTGGATCACCCTCAATAGTTTGGATTGAATATTCGTGTTTATATCCCCGATCTCATCTAAGAAAATCGATCCACCGTCAGCTACCTCAAATAGTCCGGGTTTGGTTACTATGGCTCCGGTGAAGGAACCTTTTACATGTCCAAAAAGTTCAGACTCCAGTAGTTCCTGGGCTAAGACGCTACAGTCCACTGGCACAAATGGTTTTTGTTTTCTTAGGCTGTTGAAATGGATGGCCCGGGCTATGAGCTCTTTTCCTGTTCCGGATTCACCCCGAATTAGAATTGTGCTGTCTGTGGGGGCGACTTTTCGGATTAACCTGTATACCTCCTGCATCTTGGAGCTGTTTCCGATGATATTATCGAACCCGTACTTGGTCTCCAGCTCCTTTCGCAGGTAGATATTCTCAAGAATCAGGCTTTTTTTTTCCATAGCCTTTTCCACCACAATCAAAACCTCATCCGGGGTAAAAGGTTTGGGAATGTAATCAAAAGCTCCCAGTTTCATGGCCTGCACTGCGGACTGTACCGTGGAGTAGCCGGTTATCATAATCACCACGATATCGGGGTATTTTTCCCTGACCCTTTTGAGAACTTCTATCCCATCGATACCCGGCATCTTCATATCGGTGATCACGATGTCAAAGGGCTCTTTTTCCAGGAACTCAAAAGCCTGCTGACCGGAAAGAGCGGTGGAGACCTGATGTCCTCCTTTTTCCAGTATCTTACGACAGCTTTTCAGAACGATCTCCTCGTCGTCCACCACTAATATTTTAGCTTTATTCATTTATTTGTTCCTCTTTTCCCGATTTCTGAACTTGATTCTATGGGCAGCTTTATGATAAAGGTAGTCCCTTTTTCTACCCGGCTTTTAACATCCAATCTGCCTCGATGCCTTTCAATTATGCCATAGCTCACAGAAAGCCCCAGACCTGTGCCCCTTCCCTGTTTTTTTGTAGTGAAGAAGGGATCAAAGATTTTTCTCATATTCTCCTCTGGTATTCCGGCGCCGGTATCGGCGAAACCAATGGTTATCATTTGACCCTCAATCCCTGATGATATGGTAAGAGTTCCTCCCTGGGGCATGGCCTCAATGGCATTTAGGAGAATATTGATAAACACCTGCTGAATCTGACCTTTATCTATCATTATCCTGGGAATTTTTGGCTTGATCTTCTTCTCAATCTTAATGCTCTGCATACTGGCCTGGTGGGAGATCAGATCTATGGATTTTTCTATTACCTCGTTTATGTCTGAGATTGCCTTGTCCGGCTCGGTCTGCCGGGCAAAGTCTAGAAGACCTTTAACGATTTTTTTGCAGCGGTTGGTTTCGTTTACTATGACCTCCAGATCCTCCTTTTCAGGATCTCCCTTTTTTTTCTCTTGAAGAAGAAGAGATGAATAGGTCAGGACTCCGGTTAGCGGGCTGTTGATCTCGTGAGCTACGCCGGCAGCCAGTTTACCTAAAGAGGCTAATTTTTCAGACTGAAACAGCTGGTTCTCAGCCTCCCTTAACTCTACGGTTCTCTTTTCCACCTTGTGCTCCAGAGTCTTACCCCAATCGATCAATTTCTCATCCGCCTTTTTCAAATCGGAGGTCATTTGATTAAATGAGGAAGCCAGTTGTCCGATCTCATCTGTAGATTTCAGAGGGATAGAATAGTTTAGATCTCCTTCAGCGATTTTTTTGGTGCCTTCGACTAAAGCCCTGACCGGTCGGGTAACATATCTGTTGATGGAAATGCTTATGGTCACCGCGATCACCAGGAAAGCTATTAAAGCAAAGATGATCATCTTATTTTGAGCTTCTATTATCTCTTTG
>JBARPA010000475.1:0-1866 GCA_049642665.1 Candidatus Zixiibacteriota bacterium | reverse complement strand
CTCTTATGCAATAAAGATTATCCCATTTACAATAGGATAATATGGATTTTAGATGAGAAAAATAAATGATGTCTTGCAAATACAAAAGAACGCAAAAGAAGTATTACAATCTGCGGCTTTAATGTTTATTTTTTTTCTTTGTTTCTTGAACTATCCTTTTTTTGCTCCTCTATTTTGGCAGCCTTGCCCTTCAACTTCCGCAGATAAAAAAGCTTGGCTCTCCTGACTTTTCCCCTTTTAACCACGATTACTTGGGAGATGTATGGAGAATGCACCGGGAAAATCCTTTCCACTCCGATCCCGGAACTCATCTTTCTGACGGTGAAGGTCTCTCCTGTGCCTGTGCCCCGACGCTGGAGAACCACTCCCTCGAACATCTGAATTCTTTCCTTGTCCCCCTCCTTAATCTTAAAATGTACCTTTACCGTGTCCCCGGGATTGAAATCTTTTGTCTGTTTTTTAGTGTGTTTAGATTCCACCTCAGATATGATATCCATTTTTTACTCCTGTTCTTTTGATCCTTCGGTTTTTTCCTTTCTAATCTCATCTATTAAGTTTTTATCCTCATTTGAAAGATCAGAATTCTCCAGAAGGTCCGGCCTTTTTCTCAGGGTCTCCTCTAATGCTTTTTTTCTTCTCCATAATCTTACCTTCTCGTGATCTCCGGATAGAAGCACCTCCGGAACCTTCAATCCTCGAAACTCCGCCGGCCGGGTATACTGCGGATATCCTAATATACCCTGATGGAAAGAATCTGTTTGAGCCGACTCGAATTTCCCTATAACCCCGGGAATTAATCTGGTCACCGCATCCAGAATTACCAGAGCTGCAAATTCTCCTCCGGTCAAAACATAATCCCCGATAGACATTTCCTCCATAGGGAACAGGTCTTTTATCCTTTCATCCACACCCTTATAATGTCCGCACACCAGAATCAGGTGATCCAGAGTGGAAAGCTCTTTAGCTTTGTTCTGATCAAATCTTTCACCTTGGGGTGAAGTGAGAATGATTTTCTCCCTATCATTTTTTCCAGTAACAGATTTTATGGCTTCATATAAAGGTTCCACCATCATTACCATTCCTGCTTCTCCCCCAAAAGGGGCATCATCCATACTTTTGTGTTTATCCTTAGTGAAATCTCTCATATTCACCACATCAATTTTGACTTTCCCCTTTTCCTGAGCCCTTTTTATCATGCTTTCATTAAGGGGGCTTGAGAAAAATTCGGGGAAAATGGACAACATATGAACCAGCATTGGGGACTTACTCCAAAAGGCCTTTTAGGGGCTGAATTACCATTATTTTTTTATCCAGATCTATTTTCTTCACTACCTCCTTGATAGCGGGAATATCATATTCCTTTTCTCCACTTTTTACCACATAAACATCGTTAGCCGGAAGGCTCATCACATTATGTATCGTGCCTATTTCTTCTCCCTGGTTGGTGAATACCTTCAAACCTATGATATCAAAGATATAATACCTGTTCTCAGGTAAGGGTAAAAGCTTTTCCCTTTCTATTTCCAGGTAACTATTCACCAGAGGCATGGCAGCCTCTGGTGAATTTATTCCCTGAAATTTCAGGAAGATTTTCTGTGTGAATTTTTTTGCTTTTTCGATCTGGAAAAGCTGGGAATCTTTTTTTCCAGAAACCCATACCTCCTTCAGCAAAAAAAACCTGTCTGGATCATCCGTGTAGGGAAAGATAACTACTTCACCATTTAAACCTCGGGTTCTGGTGATTTTCCCAATGGTTACTCTCTCTCTGGGTTTACTCAAGGATTTCCAGCATAGCTCTTTTGCCTTTTTTGGCTGAGGCAGCGGAAAGCAGAGTGCGAATAGCGCCAGCGGTCTTTCCACGCTTTC
>JBARPA010000474.1:0-11269 GCA_049642665.1 Candidatus Zixiibacteriota bacterium | reverse complement strand
CACCAGGACTCACCTCAGTATGATATTCATAATACTTGGTGGAATCCAACCCCATTCTGAAGAAAAACAGAATATCTGAAGTATTCTCGGGACCGTGGATCCACATACTCATATAATGGTAGTTGGTATAGTCCTCGGTGGAATAGAGTACTCGATAGGTTGAACCGGTGTGATAGGGTTGCAAATCCTCAAATCTAAAAACCAGTGACTGCTCCTTCTCTCTGACTTTTGTCTTTCTGTCCAGAATCCCTGCCACTTTGGGAGGTGGATAATAGTCTACATTTTCATGAGTGTTGGTTACAAAGATCTCGAATTTGCTTTCCTCAGGCTGCTGTTCCAACCAATTGAGATAGTCCCCCCCTCCTATAATGGAACCCTGACGTTCCTTATCCGGCATCTTTTTCTCCTCAGGCATTGTAATCCCGGAATTCAACCACTTATTGCCTACCAGTTGGAGGGATGCTATCTGAACCAGGGAGGACTCAGGGGCAGTAATCCAGACTCGAGCGAACTGTATAGTATTCCAATCTGGATTTCCCACCTCGGAATAGTAAATGGTGGATGAGTCTTTCAGAGGGATTCTATATAACCTCCATCCGTTATTATCAGTTCCCTCGATCCAGTTTTTGCTACTCAGGTCGATAGTGTATTCGAAATAGTTATCAAGAAGATCTACAATTCCGTTGTAGTTGATATCTTCAGTATCCGGCCGCCTTCCTCTGTCCGGATCGTCGATATTCCCTTCGGTGCCATTGATTCTGGTGTAATCATATCTCAGTGATCTATCATCTGATTTATATTCAAAGTCGTCTCCATTGGGATCAGAATATTTTTCATGTCCTGGTTCGATATTGCTCATCAGGGTATCCAGTCCGGTATCCTCGTGCTCATCCAGGATTCCATCACTTTGGCCATATACAGATTTATCCTCCGTATCCAGTCGTCCATTAGGGATTGCATCCTCACTGATCTGCCCCAGATCCACATACAATGTTCCCACCTCACCCCTCACCCAGACCTCCAGGAATCTTTTTCTTGACTGATCGTAGTTCCCCTGGGAAATGGGTCTCATGATCCCACTGCAAACCGGTTTCCCTTTTAAGGTATCAACCGGGGCATGGGGTCGGTCGGGAAGAAATACTATATTCAAAACGTTGGTTCTATTCTCCCCTCTCCAGGCCTCTTTATTGGGCCAGATTTCATCTATCCGCACCTGATCATAGGGGTTATACCAATACATCCGGGTTCTCTGGTAGGAGGTGTCGGGAAGGCTGGAAAGTGTCCAGCTTCCTCTCCGGATTCCCAGATCAGTATAATCCAGAGAGGATTCAAAATCATCGACAAAGGCTTTGTTTTTAGTGTTGGGATTGGGTATGCTTCCTCCCCCCTGGAAGGAAAAGTTGATTCTGGATTCAGTCTCGGTTTCCAAAAGAGGTAAAGCGTCGATCATATTGGTCAAAAACAGGAATGGTGAATTATATCTAAGTGTCCCTCCCCAGCCAAAATTCTTTGATGGCTCCTCACCCACTCGGGGACGATCATCTGTGCTCTTTTCGCTTTTATATAAAGCCACCCAGTCAAATTCCAGCTTTTCCCCAAAATCATATTTCCCCTGAAAACCAAAAAGGCTTTTCCTTTCAGGCATAAAAAGAGGTGCATATTCATAATCAACTGAAACCCGGGCATCCGGCTCCAATGCCTCATCGGTAAGAAATCTTATCAGGCCTATCTCGTAAACTAAATCATAATCCGTGCCCCTGGTCAGACGTCTTCCATTCAAGGTAACCACCTCAGAACCCTCGATAATCGGAGCATGACCCAGGGGATATTCCGACTTTCGGGTAGCAGATTGCACGTATATATAGTATTTACTTGCCTCGGTTATATCATTATCCACATTTGAGGTGTATATTTGGTGGATCTTCTCCTTTAGAGTGTCCTCCGGATTACCGGTGAAACTCAAATCTGAGGAAAAGGGGTGGCGCTGCGGAAAAAAGAGGTAACCATTCTCTATGAAAAGCTGGCTTTGATCGAAAACACCGTCCGGTTGCCTCTGTCCGCTGGTGTTATATCGATCCAGGCCCAATAGCCCAAGATACCTTACTCCGTCCTGGTTATTCAAATCCTGATTTGTGTTCTCTCCGCCTTTTGGTCCCTTGTATATATCTATTTCCACTCCTTCAGGATCTATGTTTTTGTTTCGTAAATAATAAACATTTTTCCATTCATATTCCCAGGTAATGTAGTCGTTTTTAGGATAGTGGTGTTTAACCAGCTTCAGAACATATGCTGTATCATTATCTGTGTTTTCAGGATTATAATAATCCAGATTTCCCACTGTATCTACTCTGCCACTTTCATGCAACACCTCATAATAAACTGCCAGAACATCCTGTTCATTCAGACTCCTGTTCAACTCCACATAAGGGAGGGTGTAGGTAACAGTGCCATTTGGATTGACTGTCTTGGTTTTATTCAGAAATACCTGATATTCCAAGTAATCCATCTCTTTAAATCTTCTGTATTCCACCTCTTCACTTAAAGAGTCAATATTATCTGGATCAACATAAGCTACACCATGACTGAAGTCCGAGTTGTTAGTGGTTCTGCTGTCGCTCACATAGAGTCGCAAACTATTATAGATGATGCTATCGCCAACCTCGAAATCATCCTTCTGGTGACCTAAGATTATATCCTGACCCAGGTGGAAAAAGGTACGATGCAGATATTCATAATCACGAATGTTAATGACATTGGTTTCGGCTCCTGCCTTAAACTCGGCTTTCTGGGTGGAGCCCTTCTCCTGGCTGGCTATCATGGTCAAATCCAGTCCTCCAAATTTAGCCTGGGTTTTGATTCCAAACAAACCCTTCACCGACTGGCTGTAGCCCATAAGACCGCTTCTCATACCCAGGGTAGTATTACCAGCTTCGATGCTCTGAACAATTCCGTCTTCATCACCGGTGTATTTCAGGTGCATGGTGTTTTCCAGATCGCTCTGGCGTTTGCTATCCTGATCCACCTTAACCGAGACTCTGGTTCCTACATTACCGGTTATGGTGAACCTTGAGATCTGCTCCATATTAAGGGATGGGAATTTCGATTGCCGCGAGGTAGCGGTATTTCTTAACCCCTCCTCCCAGCTGCTTTTTCCGGAGAAGCTAATCCTCCGAGAACCATTCACCCTTAAACCCGGCCCTCCTTCCCCTATGATCTTGGTTACCAGCTTGGGGAATTTCACCGGGATCTCGAAATTTAAAAGCCCTCCTCCCTTGTCCCTCTGCTCCCCTTTCAATGAGCTTTCCAGGGTGTTGAGCCAGCCCTGTCTGTATTTGGATTGGTTATTGATATGAATATAAGAGTGAAGATCAAGACTCAGAGGATGGTAAATTGAATATAATCCCATTTTATCATGAATGGTAGCATAACCCTGATCATAATCCACATCGACTTTTCTTTCAAAACGTAGCTTGTTTCTCAAAAGAGGTGGGTAGGTGGATACGGAAAGACCCTCTTCCTTTTGGGGAGTTAGGGGAAGGAAATACCTGCTTTTGTAATCCAGTTTGATATTAAGGCCCTGGGCTTGAGCAAGGGGCGAGAGGGATAAAAAACAAACCGCCCAAAAAAAGACAAAAATTACTTTCCTGACGGTTCTCAAGTTATCGCCAAAGTGACACATCAAATAAATACCTCTTTTCAAAACTCCTTAGCTATTTTCGATAGACAACCTCCTTTTTTATGTGTCACCTCAAAATCCTACAAATACTACTTCCTCTTCCAACTTAATGCCAAATCTCTTCTTTACCCTGTCCTTGATTATACGAGCTAATTCCTTAACCTCTTTGGCCTTAGCCTTACCCCTGTTTATCAGAACGTTAGCATGTTTGTCAAAAACAGCCGCATCTCCGATTCTCAATTCCTTTGCTTTTACCTGATCCAATAAAAATCCCGCAGATATCTTCTTTCCATCACCTGTTACAATATTTTTGAAAAAACATCCAGCGGAATTATGTCTTTTAGGTAACCTTTTCATTCTTTCGGCTAAATGATTATCCACCTTTAGTTTTATCCTCTCATTTTTCCCTTTTCTCAACAGAAAGGCTGCCGAAAGTAGCAGTTCTTTTGATTTTTTAAGCCTGCTTTCCCGGTAGTCGAAATCAAAATAATCTCTATTAACAATTTCGATTTCGCCATCTTTTCTGAGTAAAACAGCTTCCCACAATAATTCTCCTATGGAATGGCCAAAAGCTCCGGCATTACCCCAAACAGCTCCGCCCACCGTTCCCGGAATGCCAGCACAAAACTCCATGCCACTCAAAGATTTCGATGTCGCCATATTGACTAAATCTTTCAATTTCGCTCCGGACTGCGCTATAATCTTATTTTTGTTTACCTCGATTCTTCTACAGCTATTTTTTATTACCAATCCTTTGAAACCTTTGTCGCTCACCAGAAGGTTACTTCCTCCTCCTAAAATGAAGTAATTGATCTTCAATTCTTGCACCAAGAGAACCGCATTTATCAAATCCTCAATTTTTTTTGCCTCAAAGAAAAAATCACAGGCTCCACCGATCTTAAAATAGGTGTAAGGTGCTAAGATTTCATCTCGTCTCAGCTTATCACCTAAAATACTTCTAAGTTTTCCAAACACTCTCTGACGGGAAACTTTGTCGATAGGCCTCTCCACTCTTTTTTATATTATACAAAAAAGTCCCTAAAAATCAAGGGTAAATTTGAAAATAATCGCTAAAAAGCTTTTAATATGAAGCTTTGTCTAATATATGCAAATTGATTATAAACCAAATGGGTAGGACAAGGACTCCCAGCCCTGTCTTAATATCTCTGGGGCAGGAGACCCGGAACTACCCACCTAAATGAAAAAAGCACGGATAAATCCGTGCCTACAGAACCTTCTTCACTCTCTACTCTTTACTCTAAACTCTTCACTCTTAACTCTCTACTCTTCACCTATGGCTTTATAATACCTCACCCTGGCAACCAAATAATCAGCCAGAGCCTGAAGATAATTGGTCTGAGCTATGGTCAGGGCAAGCTGAGTATCCATTTCCTCCAGGCTGGTGATCACCCCTTCCGCATACTGGACCTTGGCAATTTCCAGTGCCTTTTCTGCCTGAGTGACATTTTCCCCCTGAGAGAATATGTTCTCCTTGGCCAGGTTTATATCCGATATAGCCTGACTTACCTCCAGCTTTATACCTTCTTGAATTTGCTTCTGGATTATATCTAATTCATTTATGCTGGATTTTGCCTGAGCCACTTTTGATCTTGTGGCAAATCCATCAAACAGATTTATATTCACCAAAAGACCTACGTGCCAATCGTAATCCCACTCCTGCACGCTGTAAAAAGGATTCTGATATGAGTAGTTAGCTACTCCATACAAAGCAGGTTTATTATTTGCCTTTGCTATGGAGAGCGACTTGGAGGCTATTTTTTTCTGTATGTTAATAGACCTTATCTCCGGCCTTTGCTTAAGGGCAATGATCTCTGATTTTTCCAGTTTAAAGTCCTCAGGCTCGAATTTCAACTCCCCCAAAAGCTTTATATTTGTCTTTAAGTCAAGTCCTAAAAGATTTTTATAGGCATCCAGGGCTAAGTCCTTTGAGTTTTTAGCCTGAGTCAGTGGAGGGATAGCATTGGTACGCTGCACCTTTGCTCTTAAAACCTCAAATTCAGATGCCTGGCCAGCCTTGAATCTGGCTTCAACAGTTTTCAGATGTTCTTCCAGATTTTTCAGGGCTTGTTCTCTTACCTCAACCAGCTTTTCAGCCAGAAGGATCAGATAAAAAGAGGATTCGACCTGGTATTTCACTTCCTGTTTAACTCGATTGTATTCCTCCTGGTAAATCTGATAGCCGAGTTGTGAGATATGATAGCTATTCCGTATTTTCCCCCAGGTGAAAAGGGGCTGTTGCAGGGACAAACCTAAATTGAAGTTGTCGTGAAATCCAGTCTCCACTTTTTCCTCAGGAGCGCCTGGGAATGCAAAAGTGAAGCTGGGGACAACCCCCAAATAAGTATAAGATCCGCTGAAAGAAAGCTGGGGGTAAAAGTTTGATCTGGTTTCGTCTACCTTGAATTTAGCAGATTCAATTTTTTCTTTCTCCTGTAAAAGAGATTTATTGTTTTTGAATGCTATCTCAAGACTCTGATCCAGGGTAAGAAATTGCATCTCCTGAGTCTGAGCTAAACTGAAATTTACTAATATAAAAATCAATAGCAGAGAACATCCACAGGATCTAAAGAACATCTTACCTCCCGGGTTTTAAACGATCTCCTCAAAGGGCAAAATCAACATTTTTACTCCCTGATCAGGAAACCGTTCTCTCAGTTTTTTTATTTCCTCAGACAGGGCGTCCTTTTTATCAGAATCCAAAGCAGACATAATCATAGTATTCCACGCAGGCCAGACCTCATCACCCATATGGGGACCGGTCTCTCCCATACCCTTTACCTTATCCCATCTGGTGTAGGCTTTAACCTGTACCTTTTTCAAAATATCTGAAATCTCAGGTTCTAAAGCGTTGTTGAAAATGATATATACTAAGTTCTTTGCCATTTATTTTCTCTTTCTGATTTTTTCTTGAACAATGGTATAAAGGGTTGGAATAAACACCAGGGTCAAAAGTGTCGAAACTAAAAGCCCGGATATGACTGCTACTGCCATAGGTGATTGAATCTCAGAACCCTCCCCTATCCCGATAGCCATGGGCAAGAGTGCAAACATAGTGGTTAGGGTGGTCATCAGAACCGGACGCAATCTGGTCCTTCCAGCGGTTACCACCGCCTCATACAAACCCAGACCGCGTTTTAGAAGCACATTGGAATAGTCAACTAAAAGGATAGCATTAGAGACCACAATTCCCGCCATCATGATTACGCCGATAAGTGACAGGACATTTACAGAAAGGCCGGTGAGGAACAAACCCCAGATAACTCCCAGGATCCCTAAAGGCACAGAAAACATTATTATAAAGGGCTCTAAAAGGGACTCGAACTGAGCAGCCAGAACCATATATACCAGAGCGACTGCCAAAAGCAAAGCCAAAAACAAAGAGGTAAACGATTCCTGTTGATCCTGGTAACTTCCGGTCATGGTTACGATAAAATTAGAGGGAACCTCTATCTCTTTTTTAATCATTGCCTGAACCTCTCTGGCCACGCTTCCAGCAGGCCTTCCCGATACCTGAGAGGTGACCGTCAATATCCTCTCCTGGTTTTTCCTCTCAATTCTTTTGGGTCCCTCTGCCTTTACCACCGTGGCCACGCTGGAAAGAGGTATCTTTCCACCCGGGGGTAAGATAAGGGAGATTCGATCCAGATCGAAGAGGTCTTTACGATTCTTCTGCCTTAATTGAACTAAAATATCATATTCCTTACCCAATCGGGGATCCCGGAAAAAAGAGGCAACACTTCCCTCCATGTTGGTCTGAATAGTATTGGCTATATAAGATAGATTTAATCCTAAATCAGAAGCTTTTTCTCGATCAATTTTAATCTGAAGCTCTGGTGACCCTGCTTCTCTCTCGACCCTTACGTCCTTAACCCCGGGGATAGTTCGAAGCAAACTTGCTATATTTTGACCAAGATCTAAAGCAACTTTCTGGTCATATCCCCTGATCTCCACAACTATGGGAGCTGTTGCTCCGAACCCGGACATCTGTGTCATCATTCCTGCATTGGTGTATTTAATGTCAGCATCGGGTATGTTCTTTGTTCTGGAACGCAGGGTATCTATTATCTCAAACACGGATCGCTCTCTTTCTGAAAGATCGGACAGATAAACCCCCACCACAGCAGCATGGGGACCGGTTATATCCTGGAAAACCGATGCCAGGGCAGCAAAACCCTTACCCTCTACCCCGGTTCGAGCAGTCAGGGTCTTTAGCTCAGGGATATCTTCCAGGATAGTATTTTCTATATTGGATACCACAGACCGGGTTTTATCCAGGTCAGTTCCCACCGGCATCTTAACCGATATATCGAACTCACCCTCGTCGATCTCAGGCATAAACTCCGCACCTATAAACTTAACCAATGGAAGAGTAATGAGAAGAAAGGCGAAGACTATGAAGACAATAGTCTTCTTATGGGTGATTGCCCAGCTCAACACTCTTTGATAATAACTATCTATTCCATCAAAGAACTTCTGACTTTGTCTGGATAATTTTTGGAACAGGTTTTTCCCTCCAGGATTGTTAATCCTTTTGACTTTAAGGAACCTGGAGGTCAAAAGGGGGATTAAGACCATAGCCACAAAATATGAAGCAGCCAGAGATAAAGAGATGGTATAAGCCATGGGACTGAAGAAAATTCCAGCAATTCCCTTGACGAACAATAAAGGAATGAAGACTACTATGGTGGTAACCGTAGCAGCCAAAACTGCAGAGGAGACCTCAGATGCTCCGATCTGGGCAGCCTGAGATGGTCTCTCCCCTTTTTGGCGATGTCTGAATATATTTTCCAGAACCACAATGGAGTCATCCACCAGTCTTCCAATTCCCAGGGCCAACCCTCCCAGGGTAGCAATATTTAAACTCATCTTTCCGAAATAGAGGAGAATGAAGGTGGCGATAACAGATATGGGGATGGCAGTTGAGATGATTATGGTTGAGGAGAAGTTACGCAGGAAAAGCAATATAATGATTATAGCTAAAAGGCCGCCTTCCAATGCTGCCCTTTCAACATTGTTGACCGACCTCTGTATAAAAAAGGATGCATCATATATGTAATAAATTTCAACTCCCTGGGGAAGTTCCTCTTCGAGCTCAGCCAAAGTTTTTTTGACCCTTTTCGCTGCCTGAACCGTGTTGGCCTGGGATTCCTTCTGCACCGTTACCAGCAGAGCCTCCTTACCATTCACCGTAACCATAGAGGTCTTTTCCTTGAAATCGTCCTTGATCTCGGCTATGTTTTTTAAATATATGGGAGCAGAGTCATGATTGGACAAAACTACATTTTCCAGCTGGGAAACTTCAGTGAACTGGCCGGTTGTTCGTATCAGGAAATCCTTTTGACCGAATTTCAGATGACCCGCAGGCAAGTTTAAATTGGAAGCTCTTATGGCAGAAATAACCTGCTGAGTGCTAATCCCCAAACCCTCCATTTTGGATCGGTCTAACTCCACCCTTATCTCCCTTTCCAGCCCTCCCAGCGGGGAAGCGGATGCTATTCCGTCCAGCCTTTCCAATCGGGGTTTGATCACATCTTCTGCCAGGGTGCGCAGTTCTGCCAGGTTCTGTTCTTCCCCGGAAACACCCAGGAAAAAAATAGGCATCATCGAGGGATCGAATTTAAATATCCAGGGGTTCTCAGCATCTTCAGGAAGATATCCCCTCACAATATCCACATTTTCCCTTATGTCCGCTGCTGCCATATCCATATCAATGCCCCATTCAAACTCAAGGAATATCGTAGAAATATCCTCCAGAGAGTAGGAATATATGTTCTTCAAATTCTTGACACTGGCAAGGTTCATCTCCAGGGGTCTGGTAACCATCGATTCGATTTCCTCTGGCCCCGCGCCGTAGTAATTGGTTATCACCATGGCCATGGGAAAAGTAATATCCGGATACAAATCTATGGAAAGCTGCCCAAAGGAGATCATCCCTAATACTATCACCGCAATGAAAATCATAAAGACGGTGATGGACCTTTTGGTAGCGAATTCTGGCAAAAACATTACTTTATTCCTCCCACTATACGAACCGAGTCACCATGGCTTAACCTATTATGGCCGGAGACAACAAGGGTTTCCCCTGGTGTCAATCCAGCTTTGATCTCAATAAGATCACTCCCGAAATCCCCGGTTTCGACAGATTCCAAGTAGGCTTTTTGATCCCTAACCACGAATACTGCCCTCTGATCTCCCTTTTCCAGGATTGAGTAGCTATTAATCAGAAGGGCCTCCTTGGTCTTTTCTGTAGTTATTGAAACCTGAGCATACATTCCAGGCTTTAAAAGATGTCCCGGGTTAGAAAGGATAATCTCGACCCCAGCGCTCCTGGTCAGCTGATCCACTACCGGACTTATTAAACTCACCTTTCCGGAGAAACTTCTATCCGGGTAGGCATCCGACGAAATCTCCGCAGTTTGTCCCATCTTTATTTTGGGGAGGTCTTTCTCTATTACATTTATCACCACCTTAACCTGATCCATATTAACCACTCTGAATATGGGAGTTCCCATCTGAGGGCTGGGAGAAGGTGGACTTACGCCTGATCCTTCGTCCAGAAAAACCCAACCGATAATCCCCTCAACTGGAGAGGTAACTTCAGCCAATTCGAATTTCATACCAGCAATGTCCCGATCCACCAATGCTAAAACTTGATCCTTTTTAACCCGATCTCCCTCCCTGACCTTTATCTTGACCAGTTTCCCTGAGACCTTAGGGAAAACGTCTATTTCCTCAATTCCTTTAACATCACCGGTAAAAGAAAGAGATCTTTTGAAAGGAGTGGCTTTTACCACCTGGATTTCTACCGGCTTGGTTTTCTCCTCAACAAAGACTTCTTTTGTCTGGCTTTTTTGATAAGCTTTATATCCTCTATATCCAATTAAGGCTATTATCACAATCACCACGATCCAGATCAAAGCTTTCTTCATTTTCATCTCCTCTTTTTCTCATTTAAGATACCTTCAAAAAAAATCTTATGGATGACTGAAAGTTCTTTATTTATGGGATATTTCCTGTCAGAGATCAGGTATTTGTAAAGTAAAGAATTAGTCAAGCCCCACAATGCGTAAGCACAACTTGAGGGGTCAGCTTTTTTAAGATATCCTTTTTTCATTCCCTCGGCTAATATATCCTTCAGATGGCTAATGATGGAGAGATCTCTTTCCCTCAAGGTGCATCGGGCGGATTTCATCTCAGCCCAGGCTCTTTCCTGAACTAAAAGCCTGAAAAAATCACGATGTTTCTCAAAGAACTTAAAATGAGTGGTTAAAGCCAGCTTGAGTTTATCCATATAATCATCGACCTTAGCTATGCTGGAAAATATATTCTCTTTCAATGAATTCAGTCCCCATTCCAATGTGGACAAAAACAAATTCTCTTTGCTTTCAAAATACCGGTAGACCGTTCCCTTTCCCAATCCAGCCAAATCAGCTATTTTTCCCACATCCGTATCCTGATACCCGTATTTTGAGAATACCTTCATGGAAGCGGTCAAAATCTGCTGTTTCCTTTTGGCTATCAGCCTTTCTCTTTTAACCTTCTTTTTATCCATTTTTATGCTCTACAAACGGA
>JBARPA010000473.1:0-3374 GCA_049642665.1 Candidatus Zixiibacteriota bacterium | reverse complement strand
ATATAAGGCTATCCTTGCTGAAATCAAAAAAGGGGGATCAGAAAAGGACAGGGAGCGGCACAAGAAACGAGGTAAGCTTCTGGTCAGGGAAAGGCTTGATCGCCTGTTTGATAAAAACACTCCCTTTTTAGAATTATCTCATTTGGCTGGATATAAGATGTATCCTGAGGAGCCGCCTGGCTCAGGGATTGTCACAGGTGTTGGTGTTGTGCACGGCAGAGAGGTTCTGATTGTGGCTAATGATGCCACAGTCAAAGGCGGTACCTACTTTCCCACTACTATTAAGAAGCACGTACGGGCACAGGAAGTAGCCTTAGAGAACAAACTTCCCTGTATTTATCTGGTCGATTCCGGTGGAATCTTTTTGCCCTACCAATCCGGAACTTTTCCGGATAAGTATCATTTCGGTAGGATATTCTATAATCAGGCAAGGTTGTCAGCTTTAGGTATTCCTCAAATATCGATCGTTTTAGGTTCCTGCACTGCTGGTGGTGCTTATGTTCCTGCTATGAGCGATGAGGCTGTGATCGTCAGAAAACAGGGGACGATCTTTATTGGCGGACCTCCTCTGGTCAAGGCGGCAACAGGAGAAGAGGTAACAGACGAGGATCTGGGCGGTGCTGACGTGCACTGCAGGATTTCAGGTGTGGCTGACCACTATGCATTAAATGATGAACACGCCTTAGAGATAGCCAGAAACATAGTTGAGAATTTGGAACCTCAAAAGAAATTCGAGCTGAATATGTCAGAGCCGGAAGATCCCTACTATGATCCCAAGGAGATTTATGGAATAGTGCCCAGGGATATACGAAAGCCTTATGACATACGAGAGATGATCGCTCGAATGGTGGACGGGAGCAAATTTCAGGAGTTCAAGGAATTATATGGTCCTACCATAGTCTGCGGTTTTGCCCGAATTATGGGCTACCCTGTGGGAATTCTGGGAAACAACGGCGTTTTGTTCTCCGAGAGTTCGATGAAAGCTGCTCATTTTATCACCCTGTGCACCATGAGAAAGATCCCTCTGATCTTTTTGCAGAACATCACAGGTTTCATAGTGGGCAGGCAATACGAACATCAGGGCATAGCCAGGGATGGTGCTAAGATGGTCCATGCGGTGGCTAATGCGGACGTCCCTAAGTTTACGGTTATAGTTGGTGGCTCCTACGGTGCTGGTAACTACGGAATGTGCGGCCGGGCCTATGGGCCCAGGTTTTTGTGGATGTGGCCTAATGCCAGAATCTGCGTTATGGGAGGAGATCAAGCTTCCAATGTTCTTCTTACTGTTCGGATGAGAGCACTGGCTAAAAAAGGAATCAAAATGACCCAGGAGGAGCAGGACAAGTTCCGTGAACCCATTTTGAAAAAATACCAGGAAGAAGAAAGCCCCTATAACAGCACAGCCAGATTGTGGGATGACGGTATACTTGATCCACTGGAGACAAGAACCGGCCTGGCCTTAGGAATATCAATGGCATTGAACGCCCCCATCCCGGACACCCATTATGGGATATTCAGAATGTAATCAAATAGTCTTAAGAATATCGAATTAACAAAAGAGGTTAATAATTTGACGAATAAAAAAACTTTTCAGACCATCACTTATACAAAAGAAAATTTGGTAGCAAAAGTGACCCTGAATCGGCCTGAGATTCATAATGCCTTCAATGAAATTATGATTCAGGAACTCATAGATGCTTTCAAGGATATAGCAGAGGACAAGGAGGTACGGGTTGTAGTATTAACTGGAAATGGTAAATCCTTTTGTGCTGGTGCGGACTTGAATTGGATGAAAAAGGTGGTCGATTTCTCCTATGAGGAAAACCTTAAAGAATCGCTTGAACTGGCTGAACTTTTTTATCTTATCTATTCTTTGCCTAAGCCAACAATAGCTCAGGTAAATGGAGCTGCCATTGGTGGAGGTGCTGGACTTGTGGCAGTTTGTGATATCGTGATCGCTTCTGAGAAAGCGAAGTTTAGTCTCTCTGAGGTTAAGCTTGGCCTGGTGCCTGCCTGTATCTCGCCCTACGAGGTCAGAAGGATCGGCGAGAAAAACTGCAGGGAGTTGTTTCTTACCGGCGAGAGGATCGATGCAAAAAAAGCCCTGGATTTCGGATTGGTCAATCAGGTGGTACTCCATGATGAGTTAGACAGGGTTGTGAATGAGTTAGTGAAACAGCTTTCAAATTCGGGTCCCAATGCCCTGGCTATGTGCAAAACACTTTTGCAGAACGTTCCACTGATGAGCTTTGAAGAGGTGAAGAAATATACTGCTGAGATGATTGCTTCATTAAGAATGAGCGATGAGGGACAGGAGGGAATGAACGCCTTTCTTCAGAAGCGAAAGCCAAACTGGGCCAAAGAATAAAAATGCACTTAAAATAATACTTTAAGCAAATATTTTAATTTAAGCAAGATGGTGAATAAAATCAAAAAGATATTAGTAGCTAACCGCGGAGAGATCGCAGTAAGGATCATCAAAGCCTGCAGGGAATTGGGGATTCCATCTGTTGCAGTATACTCTGAGGTTGACCGGGATGCCCCACACGTTCAATTGGCTGATCAGGCTGTGCTCATCGGTCCGGCACCTCCTTTGGAAAGCTACCTGAATATGGATAAGCTTGTTGATACTGCAAAGAAGACAAAGGCTAATGCTATTCATCCGGGATATGGTTTTTTGGCTGAGAATAGTAACTTTGCCAAACGATGTGAAGATGAGGGGATAATTTTCATTGGTCCTGACTCTAAGGCTTTAGCACTGGTAGGTGACAAGATAGCTTCAAGGGAAACCATGACCAAAGCTAAGATTCCCATTATCCCTGGTATGAAATCCAAGGGCAAAGATATAAAAGAGTTCGTTTCCGAGGCAGGAAAAATTGGCTACCCGGTTTTGCTTAAGGCTTCACTTGGTGGTGGGGGTAAGGGGATGCGGGTGATCAATTCAAAGGATGATTTAAAATCCGCAGTGGAAGCCGGAATGAGGGAAGCCAAATCAGCTTTTGGAGATGAGTCTGTTTACTTAGAGAAATATGTTGAAAATCCTCGCCATATCGAGTTTCAGGTATTGGCTGATCATCACGGAAACGTGGTGCATTTATTTGAACGTGAATGCTCAATTCAAAGACGCCATCAGAAAATCGTAGAGGAAACCCCTTCAACTGCATTAGACGATGATCTCAGATCCAGGATGGGTAATGTAGCTAAAAAGGTGATAAATGTCTCAGGATATACCAATGCCGGAACAGTGGAGTTTCTTCTGGATAAGGATGGTAAATTCTATTTTCTGGAGGTTAATGCCCGACTTCAGGTGGAGCACCCTATAACAGAGCTGACTACAGGCATTGATTTGGTAAAGGCTCAAATCAGCGTATCTA
>JBARPA010000472.1:0-3801 GCA_049642665.1 Candidatus Zixiibacteriota bacterium | reverse complement strand
CTTATGTCCAGAAATCCAAAATCTGAAATTTGGAGTTGACAGGCAAAAAAAAGGTTTTATCTTAAGGATAAGTTTTAGGTGAAAAAATGGGTTTAAATAAATCAAGTAAAATTTACTATTCCATATCTGAGGTCAGTGATATAACCGGGATCAAACCCTACGTTTTGAGATTCTGGGAAAAGGAATTTCCCATTCTGAAGCCCAAAAAGAATCGGGCAGGCAACCGCTCCTACCAACTCAAAGATATCGACACCGTAAACCAGATCAAGCATCTGCTTTATGATGATGGGTATACCATCGAAGGAGCAAGATCCAAGCTCAAGGATTTCAAACAAAAAAAGAGTGGAGGGTTAAAACAAAAGGAGAATATTCGTTTAAGAAGCCTCCTTTCTGACATAAAAAAAGAGTTAAACGAGATTTTGAAGTCTTTTTCCTGAATGAGTCGGGGCGTGGCGCAGTCTGGTTAGCGCACTCGCTTGGGGTGCGAGGGGTCGGCCGTTCAAATCGGCTCGCCCCGACCATTTCAATTTTATTATGCTCCCGAAAATCGGTGTTCTTATACCTGCCTACAATGCCTCAGATACCATATTGGAATTAATACACAGAATCTCCGCTTACCTCCCCCAAAATGACATAGTAGTAGTCGATGATGGGTCACAGGATCAAACCTACAACATTATAAGGAAAACTCAAGCTGTGGTTTTAAAACATCACAGGAATAGAGGCAAAGGTGAGGCTTTGAAAACTGGCTTTGACCATGCATTTGAAAAAGGATACGATCATTTGATCACCCTGGATTCGGATCTTCAGCATGACCCGGTATTTATACAGAGTTTCGTTGATCAGGTTCGAAACAAAAACTCCGATATAATATTGGGCACAAGAGGGATGAACCTGAAAATTATGCCTTTTATTAACTTGTTAACCAATAAATTAACATCGATACTTATCTCCATTTCCACTGGCAGGATTATGAAAGACACCCAATCAGGGTATAGATTGACAAGGGTTAAAGTTTTTAATTCCCTGGATCTGAAATCGAAAAAGTATGACCTGGAATCTGAAATTCTGCTCAAGGCAGGAAGGAAAGAACTTAAAATCGACTCAGTTCACATAAGCACCATTTATACCGGTGGAAGGAGTTTCATCTCTCCTATTGCCGATACATTGAGGTTTATTTTTCTATTGTGGAGAAGCTTGTGGTGGTGAAAAAAGCGCAGATAGTATAAACGAAGGAGAAAACAGAGATTCAAAAAGATGATTTTATTTTTCATTGGAGGTATTCTTGTTAGTTTTGCTAACCAATGACGATGGGATTGAAGCTCAGGGTCTTTTGGCTTTAAAAAAGGAGCTTTCCAGGATAGCTGAGGTTTGGGTGATGGCTCCGGAAGGTGAGCAGAGCGCCATTTCCCATTCCCTGACCCTGAATCGACCACTGGAGGTAAAAAAAGTCTCAAAAAGAACCTATAGCATCAAGGGAACGCCTACAGATGCGGTGATGCTTGGTGTCTACGGAATCCTGAAGAAAAAGCCGGATATGGTGATCTCCGGTATAAATCATGGGCCCAATTTAGGAGATGATGTTACCTATTCCGGCACTGTGGCAGGAGCCATGGAAGGATTATTAATGGGGATACCCTCAATTGCGGTTTCAGTACTTACCCTTGATTCATCATATTTCACCAGGGGAGCTGAGTTTATAAAAAGATTGGTTTCCTTTGTTCACAAAAATGGTTTACCTGAAAATATTCTTTTAAACGTTAATCTACCGGCTAAAAAAGGGAAAATGGATGAATACGAAATAACCAGACTGGGCAAAAAAAGAAAAAGAAAGGTGGAATTAAAAAAAATCAATTCCCGAAATAGAAGTTTTTGGTGGATTGGAAAGGAGAATACTAGCTGGTTTCAGACTGTTGGTACGGATTTTTCTGCTGTGAAAAGGGGAAAGGTTTCCATAACCCCTATCCACTTAGATTTTACCAACCACAAGATGATTGATCAGATCAAGAAATGGAAGATCATTTAATTCATTTTTTAATTGATTATGGTTTAAAAAAATATTAATATATTTATAGACTTATCGGGGTGTAGCTCAGTTTGGTAGAGCACTTGGTTCGGGACCAAGGCGTCGCTGGTTCAAATCCAGTCACCCCGATTAAAAAACACCTTCTGGGGAGGGGCAGATGAAAAAAAAGAAGGTTTTTGTTGGGGTGATTGGTGCAGGGAAATGCTCAAAAAAAATCTTCACGCTGGCAGAGGAAGTAGGCAAAGAGATCGCCAGGGCTGGAGCGATTCTGGTCTGTGGCGGGTTAGGGGGAGTTATGGAAGGAGCAGCCAAGGGCGCAAAAGAGGCTAAAGGCATTACCGTGGGCATACTTCCCGGAATCTCTAAGGAGGAAGCTAATCCTTATATCGATATGCCTATAGTTACGGGAATCGGTGAGGGACGGAATCTGATAGTGATCCGCTCCTCCGATGCCATTATAGCACTGCCCGGGAAATACGGCACACTATCCGAGATAAGCTTCGCTGTCAAGCTGGAAAAACCGGTAGTGGGGATCTCCACCTGGGATATCTCGGAGCGAATCTTGAAATCCAAAGACCCCAAGGAAGCAGTTAAGTTAGCTCTGGATCAAATCGGTGAGGAATAAAGGATTTGGAATCCCGTGCTCATATTATCGTCTCCGGTTTGGTCCAGGGGGTGGGATACCGCTATTTTGTCTACAGAAAGGCAAAGGATTATAGCCTGAGAGGTTATGTGAGAAACCTGTACAGCGAAGATGTGGAGGTAATGCTGGAGGGGGAGAAAGGGGTGATTCTGGATTTGATTCAAGAATTAAAAACAGGTCCCATATCTGCTCATGTTTCCAGAATTAAAGTAGAATGGGAGGAGGGTAAAAGTGAATATGAAGATTTTCAAATTAAATTCTGAAAAATTTATGTCTCTGATAAGGGATATTAAGGATTATCCTAAAAAAGGTGTAGTCTTCAGGGACATAACCACCCTGATAAAAGATGGAAAGGCTTTCAATGAGGTTCTGGACATTCTTTATGAGATATGTAAGGATAAAAAAATTGATCTGGTGGCTGCCATAGAATCAAGGGGATTTATCTTTGGAGGTGTATTAGCAGACAGATTGGGAGTGGGAATTATTCCCGTGAGGAAGTTAGGTAAACTTCCTTCCAAATGCGTGGCGGAAAAATATGAGCTGGAGTACGGAACCGATTCCTTAGAAATGCACACCGACGCACTATCCAAAGGACAAAGGGTATTGGTGGTGGATGATCTTCTGGCTACCGGAGGAACACTTCAAGCAACCTGCAGGTTAATCGAAAAACTGGGAGGAGAGGTGGCAGGGATTATGGTTTTAATCGAGTTATCTTTCCTGAAGGGTCGAAAAAAACTCAAAGACTATGATTTCTTCTCCCTGATCCGATATGATAGCGAATAGTAAAGAAAAATATGTTATAATGAAAAAGGCAGGAAGTCAAATTCCTGCCTTTATTTTTTCAAGTTTCGAGTAAAAACTAAGGTTTGATCTTATATTCTCTATTTCCTGGATCGGGCTGGAAGCAGGCTTTAAAATTAACCCAGGCGTTAGGTATGCTCACCTCCAGAACATGAATCTTTCCATAATGAGCTGGTGAATCGCCTGTTTTAACTGCGTAGACGTGCCCTTCGATAGCCTGCACGGAATAACCAGAGGGGAAATAACCTGTAGAGGGAGCGACATCAGCATCATCCCAATCGCTCATATATCCCAGGTCCTGAATCTGGCCCCAGTTACATCCTGCCAACCA
>JBARPA010000471.1:0-11775 GCA_049642665.1 Candidatus Zixiibacteriota bacterium | reverse complement strand
TCCTTTTCCTTCTGGATAGTTTCCTCTTTCAAATCCTCACGGGAGATCACCAGAGGGTTGGTGGCTGCAATCTGCATGGATATGTCTTTGGCCAGAGCTTTAAAATCATCAGTCCGGGCTACGAAATCTGTCTCGCAGTTTAGTTCCATCATTACTCCCAGTCTATCACCGGGATGGATATAGGAGTAGATCGTTCCCTCGTTCGCTACTCTCCCGCTTCTTTTGGCTGCAGATGCCATACCTTGTTCCCGAAGGACATCTATGGCTTTTTCCATATCCCCATCTGATTTCTCCAGAGCTTTTTTACAATCCATCATTCCGGCCCCGGTTCTTTCCCTCAATTTCTTAACCTGCTCTGCAGTTATCTCCACCATTTTTTTATCCTTTGTTCTTTTAATTAGCTGGCCTCTTTGGCCGCTTCCTTTTTCTCCAGGGTTTTCTTTTGAGCCTCCAGCACCGCATTAGCAATTTGATGGGTGATCACCTTGATCGACTTTATAGCATCATCGTTGCCTGCGATGGGAAAATCTATTGGATCTGGATCCGAGTTGGTGTCTATTATGGCTACCACCGGAATTACCAGTTTGTTAGCCTCAGCTACTGCGATCCTTTCCTTTTTGGCATCCACCGCGTAGAGCAATCCCGGGTGCCTGTTAACCTCCTTTATACCTCCAATGACTTTCTCCAATTTCTCTCTCATCCTCTCCAGCTTCAAGGCCTCTTTTTTGGTGAGCTTATGGTAGGTTCCATCCTCTTTCATCTTCTCCAGATCCTTTAACCTTCTTATGTTCAACCGGATGGTATGAAAATTGGTTAACATTCCTCCCAGCCAGCGCTCAGTCACATAGGGCATTCCACATCTTTTGGCTTCCTCCTTGACTACATCTTTGGCCTGCTTTTTCGTTCCCACAAAGATAACCTCCCCTCCTTTTTCCACTACCTCTTTTACCTTCTGGCAGGCCCTTTCCAGACAGATCAAGGTCTTTTGCAAATCGATAATGTAGATTCCGTTTCTATCGGTGAAGATGAATCCCTTCATCTTGGGATTCCATCTTTTGGTCTGGTGACCGAAGTGAACTCCAGCTTCCAATAGATCTTTGATAGTTATCTCCATTTAATTCCTTTTTTTGGAAGTTACTTTGTTCTGCTTTGAAGTTTAACCACGATTTATTATAAATTATCTCTTCGAGTATTGGTATCTTTTCCTGGCTTTGACCTGCCCGTATTTTTTTCGTTCCACCATCCTGGGATCCCGGGTCAAAAGACCCTCTTTTTTCAGGACCTTTTTGAAGCTTTCATCGAATTTAATTAAAGCCCGGGCAATTCCCAGCTTAATTGCTCCTGCCTGGGCTGAAATTCCGCCTCCTTTAGCCTTACAGATGACATCCATCTTTCCATTGGTGTTAGTTACCTCCAGTGGTTTTTCAGTCTCAATGACCAGATTTTCCCGACCCAGATACTGGGGTAAATTTTTTCCGTTGATGAGTTTTCTACCGGTGCCCTGAGACAGCCTCACCTGAGCCACTGCTGTTTTTCTTCTTCCGGTTCCCTGAAAGACTATAGTTGCCAATCTTTCTCCTCCTTATCACAGATTTAAGGGTTCAGGCTTCTGTGCCTGATGGGGATGCTCTTCTCCTCTATACACAAATAGCTTGGATAATGTTTTCCTTCCCAGTCGGTTATGGGGCAGCATTCCTTTGACTGCATGGGTGAAAAGCTCCTCCGGCTTGTTTTTTATGTACTTGGAAAAAGGAACTGCCCTTAATCCCCCGGGATAACCGGTATGATGATAATAGGTTTTGGTCTTTTCCTTTTTGCCGGTCAAGATCACCTTTTCCGCATTTATCACCACCACAAAGTCGCCTACATCCAGATGGGGAGTGAATTGGGGCTTGTTTTTGCCTCTCAATATCTTAGCCACTTCTGTAGCCAATCTACCTAATACCTTACCCCGGGCATCCACCAGATGCCATTTTTTGCTTATCTCATTGATCTTAGGTACATATGTCTTCATAATTTCACTCACTTTAAAACGACTAATATAGGTATATATACTCAATTGTCAAGTAAAATTGTTGACAATTCTTATAAAATCAATAAAATAATCTCTAAATTGTTTTAATCGGACAAATGAACTCTAAAATTACAAATATCCAAAGAAAATATAGTTTTCCAAGGAGCGATCTTATACTAACACAAAATTCTCCAAGCTCTATATCTTTTCATTCATAAAAAGGAGGAAGAAATGAAAATTCTGGATTTCAAAACAATAAGCTTTTTAGTTTTCTTTATCTCTTTTTTTATGCCCGGCCTTATAGCTTTTTGTGCCCAGCTCAATTCATTCCGTCCCACTGTAAAAGAATTAGGTATTGATGTGGGCATTCTCATATCAGGTCCCGGAAATGCGATCACCGACGTAGGTGGACTTAAAGTAGGTAACTTTACCTTATGGGAGGGGGATAATATCAGAACCGGAATAACCGCTGTGCTGCCACACTCGGAAAACATATTTCAAAGAAAAGTCCCGGCTGGAGTCTATGTGGGGAACGGTTTTGGTAAAGCTATGGGTCTGGCTCAAGTGGAGGAATTAGGCAATATTGAAACCCCGATTTTTATAACCAATACCCTGAGCGTTCCAGCAGTTGCTGAAGGTTTAATTGAGTATACTCTGAATCAGAAGGGTAATGAAAACGTCAGGTCTGTTAATCCTCTTGTTCTTGAGATAAATGATGGCTTTCTGAATGATATAAGGGGAATGCACATAAAAAAGGAGCATGTTCTTGAAGTCATAAGCCAGGTGAGTGAGGGAGAGGTGGAGATGGGTTCGGTGGGGGCTGGCACAGGTTCTCACTGCATGAGCTTTAAGGGTGGTGTAGGTACCTCTTCCCGCGTACTACCTGAATCCATGGGCGGGTATACTATCGGAGTTTTGTTGGTAACAAACTTTGGGGGAATACTGGAAATAAATGGCGCGCCTGTGGGCAGAGAGCTGGGCAAATTCTATTTAAGTGATAAACTTCGCTCTGAGGATGAAGGGTCCTGCATTATCATAATAGCAACCGATGCACCCTTGAATTCAAGACAGCTCGTAAGACTGGCAAAAAGGACAGTGCTCGGTCTAGCAAAGGCTGGATCATTCTGCAGTAACGGCTCCGGAGATTTTGTGATAGCTTTTTCCACGCATCCATCTCTTATAGTTCCAAATGAACCACAAGATCTGAAAAGGGAAGTTGAACTACTTTATGACTTTCATCTCTCGCCAATCTTTTTAGCCGTGGTGGAGGCAACCCAGGAGGCAGTTTACAATTCAGTTCTCAAAGCCACAACTGTTAAAGGAAGGGATGGACATACATTAGAGGCAGTACCAGTGGATAAGGTGGTTGAGATCTGCAAAAAATATGGAGTATTAAACTGGCATCAAAAACTTCCACCCTGGAGTAAGAAGTAGATTTTTCATGGAGGTATATATAAAAATTCCTAAGGGGAATTGATACTATTCTGAAAGACTTCTCTCGAAAATCAGGTTGAATATGTAGATCTTGCTTGACAAATCAAGATATTGATATTAAATTAAATAAGCGAAAAGCATTCTAATTAAGGTATTGGAAAGCATCTTTTAAAACAATTTGAAACAGGTGCGGAGGGTTTGATTATGAAAAGCCAAAGATTTTCTTTTATGGCTCTTTCAGTTGGCTTTATGTTGTTTTTCATAATCTTAGTTCTTATAGGATATTCTCAAACACCTAGATCTGATTTGACTAAATCCCATGAGATGCTTAGAGAAATTTTTCCAAACTCAAAAATTTCATGGTCGGAAGAGATAGATACTGAATTTGTGAACTTCAAGGCTACTCCTACAAGTATCATCATATCAAGGAAAAAGGACGAAGAAAAGTGTCTCAAATACATAAATTTCGAAAATGGAATCAGCTGGGAAATAGACAGCGAAAATTTCCCATATAAATTCTATTACCTGGTAGGCGGAGCAGAACAGAGGATTTTAGCCGAGAATCCAAAACATGAAGGCTTGGTAGAAACAAATGTTTTCGATCAAACGGGAAGGTATTTGTTTAAAGCAAGAACAATATCTACACTTCAATCTTCCCCAAATGGAATATATTACCACACTGTGGGTAGTATGACATCTTATAATGAGTTGAAATTATTTAATGCTGAGGGACAATTCCTATGGTCGCAAAAAATCTCTGGCATGGATTGGTTCGCTGAAGCTCTTTCTGATAGTGAGCTAATCTGTGAAGGTAGCGATGGCTGTTGTCTGCTGGATGCTTTTTCAGGAGAGGAAATCTGGAGAGTTTCAAGGAAACAGTATAATCACATTCTTCCAGGATATAAACTGAAGCATATCCTACCATCATCAAATGGTAAATATTTTGTCTTATTTCATGGAGATGGCATAATTTCATTGGACAGAGAGGGAAGGATACTCTGGCTGAAAGGAATGCCTGGTACAGTCCTTTTCGCAGCAATCTCTGATGATGGCAAATTCGTAGCTGTGTACTCCAGAGAAAGAATCGGGCATAATGGAGTAAAAGTAGCTCTGTTAGATAATCTGGATCAGGGGCGAATAATATGGAGTAGATCGGTTAAGACGGAAAAGAAGGATGGAACAAGTAATATTGGAGGTTTGAAAATCACAAAAGATATCGTGAGGTTGATTCCTGGAATTGTTCCTTATCATATACAAGCAGGAGTAATGTCTGATATGCAGACTTTCTTTTATCAAATAGATACTGGTACAGGAAAACTAATAAATGAATTCATCCTACCAGGCGTTGCTGAAATCGTAGAGGACGAAAATGAAACAAAACATTTTTTGCTGCTTGAGACGACTACTGAGAAAGGAATTTATAAAATCTCCGAGGTGCTAGTCGAATGAGACGTGGTATAGCCAGTATCTAATGACACATCTGCTTTAGCAAGTACAGCGAACTTTCATTAGTATTGGCAAAAGTAAATGTGAAACAGGTGCGGAGGGTTTGATTATGAAAAGCCGAGTTTCATTTCTTATCAGTCTTTCGATATTTTACATATCTTCTTTTGCTATTCTTATTCTTGTGAGTCATGCTCAAACAGATATTCCTGAATTGGCTAATGCACAGGAGTTGATAAAAAAGGCATTCCCCAATTCCAAGATCACCTGGTCAAAGGAAATTCAGGGTGAGATGGTTAATTTCAGAGCCACTCCCACTGCTTTGGCTATAATGATCGGGAATGGTGATAAAAAAAAGATAAAATATGTTAATTTCAAGGATTCATCCGAGTGGTCAATTGACTGTCACAATAAGTCTTGCTTGTACTATGATATAATTGGAGAGTATGATCCAAAGCTATGGATAAGGGGCTTAAAGGATAGAATGCCCTATACAAGAGTAATCAACTACAAGGGAGACGAAATCATTAATATGAAGTTGAAATCATGGCTTAATCCATCTCCTTTTGCCAAATACTATTATACATCAGACAATCCTGATATATATAACCAGCTAAAGGTTTATGATACAAATGGCAAATTTTTATGGATAAGGAAAACACCAGGACTTAAGGTGTGGTTTGTCCACGCTCTTTCAGATAGTGAATTAATCTATGTGGATTACCAGGGATGTTTTCTGTTGGATGCTTTCACAGGTCAAAAAATCTACAAAATTCAACGAGAAAAATATGGTCATATATCAGGATTTTTCAAAATTTCTACAGCTTTGAATGGAGAGTATTTCACTATAACAGATGCGGATAATATCGCTTCTATAGACAACGACGGAAAGGTACTCTGGATTAAAGAGAATGAGGAAGAGATACTGGCAACTGCATTATCTGAAGATGGAAAGTTCGTTGCAACCTACAATGGAAAATCCAGAGCTAAAGATGGAAAGAGACTTCAATTCTTTGATAACTTCAACAATGGCATGTTAATCTGGGTGAGTCCAATAAAGACCCCCATACACGATATACCGAGTGATATCCATGGACTAAAGATTAAACATAATGTAGTATACCTAACCCCTGGGATGGTTCCTTATTACACCAGTAAAGGTATTACACCTGAAATGCAGACTTTTTATTTTGATATCGATCCTGAGAAAGGAACTCTCTTAGATCAACGAATAGCTGAAGGTGTGGCTGAAACCTTTCAATATAGTGGAAAAGTATTATCATACATTCTGATAGATAAAGATACCCATAAAGAGATTTTTAGGATAGAACAGGACAAAATTAAATAAATTATTTTAGGTATGCCTGGATTTTTCTTTAAGAGAATCTTCCAGAACCCCATCCAGTTTTTTGGCTGCCATTTTGTGATCAAAACGCTGGGCTAATGTTAATGCGTTTTTGCCAATTTTATTTCTGAATTTTTGATCCTTGAGTAATTTTATGGTCAATTCTGCAAATTCATCATAGTTGTCTGCCACTAGAATCTCCTCCCCAATTACCGGATTAATACCGGCGACTCCTAATGTGGTGGATACAACCGGAAGACCGGTTGACATTGCCTCCAGAAGTTTTCCCCTGAACCCCCCGCCTAATTCTATGGGCGCAACGAAAACATCTGATGACCAGTAGAATTTTCTCACATCCTCGCCACCTTGCTGAACGATCACCTTCTCGCTTCTGTATTTTGTTATCTCTGGGGGGGGATTGAATCCCACAGCCCAGAATTCAGCTTCGGGAACCTCTTTTTGTACCTTTTCCCAACAGAATTTCATAAAATTCTGGACTGCATCCATGTTGGGATGATGTTGATAATTACCTAAATAGAGTATTCTTTTGCTCTGGGGATCCCTTTTCTCCGGGGGGTGATAGAATTCAGTGTCCACACCGTGAGGAACAACTCTGATCTTTTTCTCTAAGCTTGATTTATAACTTACCAAGATATCCCTGTCCTCTTTGGTCAAGCTTAACAGAAGGTCTGCATTATCATACATTGCGAATTCATAAGACTCCAGTTCTTCTAAATCAAGTCCCTTTAAATTCTCTCCCTTTTCCATTCTTATTTTTGCAGCCCGGGTATAACACTCGTGAACTGATATTACGGTGAGTGTGTGTTCAGGAATCCCGGGATTGTCCAGAAAATATTGTCCCATTACAGCGTATTCAGCTACAACCACGTCGATTTTATACTTGTCTAACCACAAATTCAAGTTCTTTTCGATCTCTTCAGAGTATCCGCCGTCTCCTTTAAGAAAGAATCGAGCTCTTTTGTGCTTCTGGTAGAGTTTATCTATCTCCTCTTTGGTTCTAATTCTTTGGGAATCGACCAGTAATATCTTTTCGCAAAAAGGGGAGAGGCTTTGATCTTTTTTATCCTTTTCCTCGTAAGCTGGTGCAATGAGAAAGATTTTATGTCCCAACTTGGATAAATTTTTAATTCTATGATGAATTAATATGGGACCGCCAATCACGTCTTTTCTGGGCAGGAGTTTGGGCAGGAATAAAATATTCATAACTGTACCTCTCCAGTATGATAATGCCTTTCCTATTAAAACCATTCTTTTGAATTTGTCAACCACAAAATATTTCTTATATCAGCGGATTTAAAAACCGTGTGATTACGTTGGAAAGTAAAACTACGACTTCAGAGCTGTTTGTGTTGATTAAGAAATTGCTCAACTGCAGCCTGGTGCCAGAATTTTGCTTAAGACAAGCGAAGAAATCTCTTGACAAGCATAGTAAGCTGGGGTATAATTAAATAAATTTAGCGTCTGTAAAAGGCTTGCAAGGTTGGGATTATTGAGATTTTTCGCAATGAGGGTAAGGCTATTGTTTCCTTTAAAAGGGTATATGCTATTTTAGAAAATATGGGGATAACTAACTCTAAACAGGGGAGGTAGATTTATGATCGTACAGATACTGCTCTGGGTTCTTTTTGTGGTGGTCGTATCGATTATTCCAGTGATGGTTTTCCGATACGGGGAAATACTGAAATACAAAAAAGAGGAGGTTAAGGATCTTCTCACTAAAGGAGATATGAGTAAAAAATATCTTCAAGCTTACTATCCAGAACCTGCAAAGAGCCAGAAACAAGGACAAGAAAAACATGAGAAAGAAAATTTATCGGATGATAAACTTAAGAATAAGATAAACGAGTTTTTCAAGAATGAATACAATCTGTGGAATTTTTTGGTTCCGGTGATCGCTTTGATCTGTATAACAGGTGTCGGGCTTTTCTTTTTCTTATCAGGTAAATATAATTTGGTTTTCTTTTACGAGAAGGAATTCACTTTTTTGAAAAGTATCCCGGATGTGATTTACCTGGGATTTCTTGGTGCTCTTTTCTCCGGGATCGTGGTAACCTACAGCAGATATCATAATATGGACTTAACCCCTTTTTCCCTTTACTCCATCAATGCCAAGATACTAATTTGCTCCACCTTAGGTTACCTGTGGTTAATCTCTTTCCCCCTTGAGGTAGCACTGTTCGTGAGCTTTGGAATAGGATTTACCCCTCTTCAGGATTTAATTGAAAACATTCTGAGAACGACATTCAGAAAAATGGGCGAAAAAGAACCTTCTATTCAAACCTCTCCTCTATGTGAGTTACAGGGATTAAATAAATCCATAATCCATAGATTAGAAGAGACAGGAATACTCAGTTGTCAAAGCCTGGCTTATAGCGATCCTATTAAACTTTTATTCAAGACCAACTATGAATTGAAAATCATTGTGGATTGGATAGACCAGGCGCTATTATATAACTATGTTGGGAAAATGATTGAGGAGTTAAGACCCATAGGAATCAGGGGAATTGTTGAATTCGCGATTCTATATGAATCAGACAATGACAATTTGCTGAAGTCGGTAGCTCAAAGAATTAATGCTAACTCAGATGAACTCAAGCACTTCCTTTTTGTGGTATATGATGATCCGCATATATGCTTTATCTGGGATTTAATTGGCGATGTTGTTGAGCAAGAAGGTGACAAGTAGTCCATCGAGGACAAAGGATAAAAACCTGTTCCTCTCTCGCTGACTTTTACTTGTATGCATCGACAATAGAAAGTATGTTACCTTAAGCTTGATAGCTCTCATTACCCATCCGGGATGGATCTCTTTCTGTGATTTTGCACATAAAAAACCGCCGAAACCTATGATTAGCTGTAGATTCCGGCGGTTTGAGTTCAACTGATAAATTCCTTGAACAGAAATTAGTCCCTCAAAAATTGTGCATTCACCCCAATGTGCTCCCCGGTAGATAGATACACCCAGAGATGAATGGTTCTGGTCTTTTCGGTTACCCAGTAGAGCATAACGTCTGCAGTAGTGCCACCAGCTGAAACCTCCACTGCATAGCTCTCGTTGGTCTGCCAGTGCGGAGTAGCCTTGGTAAAGTGCACACTGTCAATAGTAACGGTAGGATCTGTGGGAGTGATCTCGATGGTGATCACATCTCCGTCAATACAATCACAGAAACAGGATGTAAACTCGACCTCTCCTGCTACCTCTAAGGTCTTTACCGAGGTCTTGCAAACCTCCCAGGCATTTGCGCTTCCAGAGAGAAAGAAGACCAGAGACAAAGCAGCCAGTACAAAGAAGAATCTCTTCATATTTGGTTATCACCTCCTTTGCGTTCAAACCTGACCCCTTAAAATCAGGTTTTGCTTATCAGCACACTAAGGAAGTATCGACTTTAAAAAATTCATTCTTTAGAAAAAAGTGAAAAAAGCATCTATATAAGAAAATGTTGAAACAAATTGCATAATCTTATTGAATGAAATGTTTATCTTAACTGTCTTCTCCTATTTTTTTGATTTTTTTTTGTGATAGATATCTAAATCCTTCCGATAAGGGAAATGAGGTAAATTTACCCTTAGATTTACCCTCTGCGAGGATAGCCCACTGAGCCAAAGGGAATTCTGGTTATCACCTCCTTTGTTTCAAGCAGGCTATCCTCACTTTTATATCTATGTAGATCAGAAGTGTGGGGCTACCTGCTCAAAAAGTCTTATGCCATCTAACAGGTACAGGAAATGGTTTATAGTATTTTTATCTATAATACCTGAGACATTATGATAAAGAATATACTTTCCCCTTTTATAGTAATCACAATAAATGACAAACTTTTTGCTTTGTAAATTGAGTCATACAAAGTTATTCTTGACTTTTTCCATTTTTTGAGTATAATACTAGAGAAGTGAAGTAGATAGTAAAAGGAAGAATATATATAACTAACATTTGTTAATTGCAAATGGAGGTTAAGAATGACTATAAAAGACGAACCGGGTAAAGTTGCGGTCGTGTTTTTTGTACTGACATTTTTATTTTCTTTAGCAGCGGGGTTGGCTCCCTCAGTGGCATATGCTGAGGTCGCTTCGGATACCTTCACCCATTCAGTTTTTGCAGAGTTTGGAACTGCTACTTGGTGAGGGTACTGTAAGTATGCACGTGCTGCATTAGAGAATTTATATTATAGCGGATCGTATCCATTTTATTATGTGACGTTGATTAAGGACGTAAACGTACACGCAGAAGATAGACTATTAAATGATTATAGCCACGTGGCTTATCCCACTGTCTATTTTGACGGAGGTTTCAGAGTTGACGTCGGCTCGGGAAGTGTGCCCAGCGCAGAAGCGAAATATATCGAAAGCATTGACAGCTGCGGTAACAGGCCGGTAGTTGATTTGGATGTTGATGTTTTTGTTGCATGGCTGGGAGACGCTACAATGTATATTGAGGTCTTAGTTCAAAATAATGATATAAGCTCTTACCAGGGACGCGTAAGGGTGTATGTAACAGAAATTATCTCTTCGATGGGATGGGATGATACCCAGGGAAATCTCTATGCTTTTACATTCCTGGATTATGCAGTTGATCGGGTTGTCTCTATATACCCGGAATCCAGCTGGCGGTGGATTGCATACTGGAATGGAAATGACCGTACGGATGGGTACGGAAATAATTTTGGCAGCATAACTAAAGATAATGTCATGGTTATTGCTGCTGTTTTTAACTCCGAACGTCACCAGGGTTACGCATATCCACCAGACCGCTTTCCTTTTGATGCCTATTATGTTGATGAAGTGGCGGCAATGGAATGGATTAATGCACCGCCTAACGTGCCACGTAATCCAACACCTGAAGACGGAGCGACAAAAGTCTGGATTGAAGACGACCTTAGCTGGACCGGTGGAGATCCTGATGATAACGATACCCTTACCTATGACATCTACTTCGGCACGGATTCCATTCCCCCTCTAGTTTTTAGTAATCATCCCGACACCAGTTATGATCCTGGAACAATGATGTACGAAACGACTTACTACTGGCAAATTGTTGCCTGGGATAACCACGACACCTCGAGAGTCGGACCCATATGGCTTTTCACTGCCGGGCCGGAATGGATCATTGGTGACTGTAACAGGGATAGAGAGATAACCATCTCCGATGCGGTATATCTTTTAAATTATATCCTTAAAGATGGACCGGAACCGGATCCCGTGGAATCTGGAAATGTTAACTGTGATGAAGAGGTGGTTATTAATGATGTGGTCTACCTTATAAATTATCTTTTCAGAGATGGGCCACCACCTTGTGATCAATAATAAGAATCAGACCAGCAATTTATTATATATTTGAAACCCTGGATTGCATTTATTCGAAACTGTGCAATTTAGATTGATCGAGTAACATATCTCTATTTAAGCTGACACCTCTCAAGTAACTCCTAAAAGTCATTATATGGATTTCAAAGACAAAAGCCCTAAACTCCTCTTTTAGACAGTACTCTCTAAATAAGGCACAGGATTTTAGTAATTTAAA
>JBARPA010000470.1:0-4635 GCA_049642665.1 Candidatus Zixiibacteriota bacterium | reverse complement strand
TCCTATGCGAGCTTATGATATTATCTGTAAAAAAAGGGACAAGGGTAAATTAACCAAGAAGGAAATTGAGTATTTCATCTCCGGCTTTACCTCGGATAAGATACCAGCCTACCAGATGTCTTCCCTTTTGATGGCAATTTTTTTTAACGATATGGATCCCGAAGAGATTTCTAATTTGACATTATCCATGATGAGATCAGGCCAGATTCTTGATCTCTCCTGGATCCCGGGAATAAAGGTGGATAAGCACAGTACCGGTGGGGTGGGGGACAAGGTTTCGCTTGTTCTGGCGCCTCTGGTGGCTGTCTGTGGAGTGAAGGTACCCATGATATCCGGAAGAGGTTTAGGGCATACCGGAGGTACACTGGATAAGCTGGAATCGATTCCCGGATTCAGAACCAATCTCACTCTATCAGAATTCAAAAGGAACCTCTCTGAAATCGGAGTCTGCATAATGGGGCAGACAGAAAATGTCGCTCCTGCTGATAAAAAGATCTACGCCTTAAGAGATGTTACCGGAACAGTGGAGTCCATACCCCTGATAGTCTCAAGCATTCTCTCAAAGAAGCTGGCCTCTGGAGTGGATGGTATTGTCTTTGACGTCAAGTGTGGTCATGGCGCCTTTATGCAAACAGAGAAAAAGGCAAAAGAGTTGTCAAAAGCTCTGATTCAGATTTGCAGGAGAATGAAGAAGAAAGCCGTAGCTCTGATAACTGATATGAACCAACCTCTGGGAGAAGCTGTGGGGAACTCCCTTGAAGTAATAGAATCGATCGAAGCATTGAAGGGAAAAGGTCCGGAAGATTTATTGGACGTTACTTTAGCCCTGGGTGCTGAGATGTTGATCTTGAGCAAAAAAGCGAAAAATCGAAAAGAGGCAAAAAAGAAGTTGAAATATGCAATAGAAAGTGGAGTGGGTTTGAAGAAGTTTGAGCAGATAATCAAGCAGCAAGGTGGGAATCACGAAGTTATTCATAATTATGGACTTCTACCAAAAGCGAAATATGAAATCGAGGTAAAGTCGGATAGAACCGGATATGTTAAATCCATCCAGACAAAAGAGATCGGGTTGGCCTGCTGTAAGTTAGGGGCAGGGAGAGAGAAAACTGATGACCGAATCGATCCGGCTGTTGGATTTCTGATAAAAAAGAAGGTGGGGGATTATGTAAAAAGGGGAGAGCCCATGGCTTATGTTTTCGCCAATAGTCTAAAAAAAGGTAAAATCGCTACAGAGGGAATAAAAAATTCATATCAATTCTCAAAGGAAAAGATTATGGGATTAAGGAAGGTTTTTTTCAGATTAGATTAAATCGTACTGATCAATGCAAGTCGCCCGATGATCACATTTTCTAAATTATTGCATAACAAGTAATTGTGCAAATCCTCTCGCTTATTGCTTTAAGGGGGAATATTGAGTGTTGCGGGTTTATTTTATAATAATTTTTAAGTTGATTTAAAACTGGAGTCTTTGTTTTTTGTCTGGACTTTTTTCAACTACCTTGAATTTCACTTCCTCTAATGAGGATGGGAGGGGATTACCCGGATGGATATGACAATACTCCCGGGTCAGGGTTTTTTCGGTGAAGACATCCGTGATCACCTTATGGCATTTATCAGTTGCCAGCTCCCCGGATTCCACGCATACTGTTCTGAAATAAATGCCCTCAGGGATCTCGAAATCCTCCGCTGGGAGGTCCTGGTGAGCGGTCATCATAAAATCTGCCCAGACAGGCAGGGCAGTATGGGCACCGGTGATATCGTCACCAATAGGGGTCTTATCATCAAAACCTATCCAGACTCCGGCGGTGATCTGCGGGGTGAATCCGATAAACCAGTTATCTGTGCACATATCGGTGGTTCCGGTTTTGCCCCCTGCCGAACGCGAAAACCCTCTTTTTCTTGCCCCGAACCCGGTGCCGTGATCCACTACAGTTTGCAGCATACTGGTCATAATGTAAGCTGTCTGCGCGGATAACACCTCCTCTTTTTTAATAAAGTTTTCCTCCAGAACATTGCCAAAGCGATCGGTAACTTTAGTGATGAACCTGGGTTCTACTCTTATCCCGTGATTGGGGAAAATGGAGTATGCATCGGTTAGCTGAAGCAAAGTTACCTCGGATGTGCCCAGAGCCAGGGAAGGGACCGGGTTTATGGGCGTTTTAAGACCTAAACTCTTAGCGTAAAAAGCCACCTGATGGGGAGTAACTCTCTGTACCAGTTTGGCCGAGACCAGATTGATGGAACGCATTAAACCCTCCCTTAAAGTCACAGGGCCCCGGAAAATCTTGTCGAAATTCTCAGGAGACCACTCCTTACCATCATCCCCGATTAAGATTATAGGGGTATCATAGATTATATCCGAAGGCTTAAATTCATTGTCAATAGCTGCGGTAAAGACGAAAAGCTTGAAAGCTGACCCTGGTTGACGGGTGGCCTGAACTGCCCTGTTCCATTCGCTCTCTTCGAAATTTCTTCCTCCCACCATAGCCAAAAGATCCCCGGTCTGATTGTCCAGAGCCACTAATGCTCCCTGAAGCTTTTTGTAAACAGTTAAACTATCGGTTGAACCTTCCACAGTATCCGGTATGCTTATTGTATACTGAGTATCTTTCAGGGTATGAGATGTTTCAATAACTTCCTGCCAGTAATCAATCTGGGCGTATAAAAGGCTCTCTGCGTGTTGTTGTAAATCCAGCTTGAGGGTGGTATGAATAGAAAGCCCTCCTCCGTAAAGAGCTTTCTCCCCATACTTCTTCAGAAGGTATCGCCTGATCATTTCACCGAAATAAGGCGCATTTCCCGTGGTTTCCGGTTTTAGATTTATCTCCAGGGGTAATTTTTTTAAACTATCACAGAAGGGACTGGAAATTATTCTGAAGTCCCTCATTGAGTTTAAAACTAAATTGCGTCTGAAAAGACCCAGATGTGGATACTCCACCGGGGAATACCTGCCGGGTGCTTTGAGAAGTCCCACTAAAAGGGCACAGTCGGATATGTTTAAATCCTCTATCTCCTTATTGAAATAGACCTGAGCGGCTGCTTGAATTCCATAAGCTCCCTTACCAAAGTAGCACTGGTTGATATACATCTCCAGGATTTCGTCCTTGGAATATGTTCGTTCTATCTTTATGGCGGTGAGAGCCTCCTTGATCTTTCGGGGAATGGTTTTTTCCGGGGTCAGAAACAGGGTCTTGGACAATTGCTGGGTTATGGTGCTGGCTCCCTGAACAATTCTGAAATTAGTTAAATTAGCCCAGAAAGCCCTGAGGATGGCCAAGGAGTTAACCCCCCAGTGATCATAGAATTTTCTGTCCTCAACTGCCAGAAGCGCATCTATGAAGAGTCGGGGTATCCTCTTTAGGGGAACGTATATCCTCCTCTCAGAATAGAACTCCTGGATAAGCTCTCCTTCCGAAGAATAAAGCTTGCTTATCAGATTGGGCTCGATATTGTGAAGCTGAACTAAAGAGGGTAGATCCTTTCTATAGATATCGTAAGTTATCCAGATAACGACAACCAGGATAAAAGCGATGAGAATTGTGAATAGAGGGATAGCAGTCTTTTTATTTAATTTGATCCGGTCTAATCCTAATTTTTTAATAATTTGCATATCTTTATAAAATTAAACCCTTAAAAGTTTACGAGTCAAGCTAAATTTTGATTGTTATCCCCAATTCCAGGAATATGATTACGAGAGAGTGTAAAGCTCTGTCTCCAGTATAAGACTTGATATATAATAAAGAAAAAAAGGAGTGGTAGAATTGCCACTCCTAACCGAAGTTTTATTCGTGTGTTAGTTTTATTTCATCAAAACCATCTTTTTGGTAGAAGTGTAATCACCGGTTACCAGCTTGTATAAGTAGATGCCTGAAGCGACCTCTTCACCTCTGGTATTGGTGCCATCCCAGACAATGGTATGATTCCCTGCCTGATAAGTTCCCTCAAAGGATTTGACCAGCTGGCCAGCTATGTTGTAAAGCTTCAAGCTGATCTTAGAATCTATTGGTAATGCAAAGCTTATGTTGGTGTTGAGGTTGAACGGGTTGGGATAGTTGTTCATCAGGGCAAATCTGGTGGGCAGAGCCTTGGTTGAAATGGTGCTCTTCATGGCCGAGCCATAGAAGTCAGCAGCCTTAACCTCCACCAATTCAACTCCCTTGGTCTCAAAGCTGAACAGATCAACCTCTCCAGCAGAGATGCTCTTTCCCTCGAAGCTGTACACCAATACTCTCAGCTCGCCGTTGGCATCGTTGTACTTCACATTCATATCAGTGTTCGAAGTCAGGTTCTTCACCTCACCGGAGTGCTTGAATACATACAGGCCTGCTCCGATACCGGTGTTGGAGAAGCTTTTTACCTTGACCGCATCGCCCTGAGTTACCACTGTCACATTAGCCAGCTCGGTTGACGGTGCCAGCTTGTGTTTCGGTGATATATCCTCAAGGATGATCCGAACCAGGAATACGAAGTCAGCAATGCTGGGATAGAATCCATCCTTATTCACATCGCTGGCCAGAATCTGCAGATCGTAATCGATGTCAAATACCTCATCACCATAGATGAAGTAGTTGGCATACAGAACTGCGTCAGCGATCTCATAAGGATACTCGTTTAAGTTCAGATCACCAGTCCAGC
>JBARPA010000469.1:0-1590 GCA_049642665.1 Candidatus Zixiibacteriota bacterium | reverse complement strand
ATATAAGGGTGAGAGGTCAATTTGTTGACCTAAACTATTGGTCAAATTATAGCTGATACTCGAAGGAGTTATGGATAAGATCAAGATAATATGTAAACCCACAAAAGATTTATGCGGTCAAGTTGACACATCTGGGCTTGAAGATCTAATAGCGGACCTTTTAATTCAAAATGGGATAAAAGAGCAAAATAAGATGAAGGAGGATAAGATAGAGTGCCACCCAGAAGCTTCAAAACAAGTGACATAGCCTTAGTAGCATATCTTAAAAGCAAAGGTTACAAAATCCAAAGCCTTGACAGATCAAATAAGGAAGGAAAATGCACCTTTGTTTTTGAGCCTAACCCCGAAATAGACAAGATAGTCCTGAAATTTTTTAATGGCCAATGCACCGTAGAGCCAATGGATTTTTTGGAGCAGACCAGGCGAGTGAAAGCTCTGATCTATGGTGAACCATAAAGGATAACACAATTGGATAAAGATATGATAAGAAAAAACATCAAATCCACTTAAACATCTCCAATCTCGATATCTGAAAAAGAAGTTTCTGTCTGATTGACTATTCAGAAAGAAACGACTGAGAAAATGCAAGAAAAAGATAAGAATTTCTCGAAGCTTTATCATGAAATCGTTGATAGCGGACTGTTAGCGCAGTTGTCGAACGCAGCTATTCGTGTATATTGGGTGATTCGACGATATGCCGATTACGTTACGTTCCTCTCTTATCCCACAGTGAAAACTATATCCAGATTATCAGGAGTGAATAAGAATCTTATCTGTTCTGCAACAGAGGAGCTTTTTTCAGCAGGTTTGATAAAGAAATTCAGAACAGGAAAAGAATTCGGATTCAGGAATGGTTATCTGATCATTGAACACCCAAAGATAACTTTACACATTAATCCCAGAAAAAAGGACAAATGGGTTAATACAATTAGGGGCAAGGACGGAAAATTCAAATCAATTCCCAAAAACACGGATAACAGCATTCCACAAAATGCGGATAATCCTATTCCACAAATTACGGAATCAGATACTTGTCCACAAAAGACGGACAAGAAAGAGAATTTAGAGACTAATATTAGAGACAATGTTTTAGATAAAACCACGGAGGCTTTGGCTTCCAGAGGCAGCCAAGCTTCCGACTTCGGCAAGAAAAAATCAATCAAAAAAGCAGACCCCGAAATCATCAAAGAGTTGATAAAAAAGAGGGGTCTTGGTTGGACTCAGGATTATTTCAGGAAACAGGGGTACTCAGAAGAAGAAATCCAAGGTTTAGAGGAAATTGCCAGAAAAGACAAAGATGTTAAGCAAGATAAGACAGATTGAGAAGTTTAAAGGACCACTTGAGGATAAGTCTCTAATTGAGAAATGTCAGCTGAGAATGGAACATAAAGCTGTTAAATACTATGACCGGACCCGAAAACGAACAGATGCTCAGCTGGCTCACGCTCTTTGCTTACCTGTAAGTCAGGTGAGATTCTTCAGGAATACAGCTTTTGAGTTCTGGGATGCTGTGCTGGATAAAAGAATCTACTACAGATGGGTAGCCTACGAGTTTGGTGAAACAGTGGAAATATCGGTTAGAAACTGGGA
>JBARPA010000468.1:0-2568 GCA_049642665.1 Candidatus Zixiibacteriota bacterium | reverse complement strand
TGGCAATACTTATGGCTGTGTGGTGGATCACCGAGGCTGTGCCCTTGGCTATTACCTCTCTTTTGCCCGTGCTTCTTTTCCCTCTTTTGAATGTGATGCCAGCCAAAAAGGTGGCACCTATTTATTTCAATTATATCATTTTTTTGTTCATTGGAGCTTTTATGGTTGCTCTGGCAATGCAGCGCTGGGATTTACACAAAAGGATTGGCTTGAAGATTCTCACCTGGATCGGGGTGGGACCCAGAAGGATTACTCTGGGATTTATGGTGACAACTGCATTCCTGTCTATGTGGATATCCAACACGGCCACTACTATGATGATGATCCCCATCGCTTTAGCAGTGATCTTCAAACTGGAGGAAACTTTAGGGAAGGAAAAACTTTATAAATTCAACATTGGATTCTTCTTAGGCATTGCTTATGCTGCATCTATCGGCGGGATCGCCACTTTGATCGGGACGCCCCCCAACCTCTCATTTGCTCGAATACTTCATATATATTTTCCCCAGGCCCCTGAGATATCCTTTGCCACCTGGTTTTCATTTGCCCTACCTTTATCTATTGTTTTTCTTGTTTTGGTATGGCTTTTCCTGAGCACCCTGTACAGTCCTCCCAAGGGCAAATTTCAGATCGACTCAGATGTGTTCAAAGAGGAATACAAAAAGCTGGGTCATTTTAAGTTCGAGGAGAAAGTTGTTCTGATAATATTTGCACTTATGGCTTTTCTGTGGATTTTCAGAGTGGATATCAATATCGGAGGTTTTGTTATACCCGGCTGGTCTTCTATTTTAGGTGTTGCTGATTATGTGGACGACAGCACAGTAGCAGTTTTAATGGCGGTTTTGCTTTTTCTTATTCCCACTAAATCTAAAAAAGGTGGAAGAATTTTAAACTGGGCTACTGCTGTAAAGCTGCCCTGGGACATTGTTCTCCTTTTTGGCGGGGGATTTGCCTTGGCCTCCGGGCTTAAGGAATCGGGCTTATCCACCTGGCTGGGAAATCAGTTAACCGGATTGAGTTTTTTCCCACCCATTTTGATTATTGTTCTGATCTGCACTATGATTACTTTCCTGACTGAGTTGACCTCCAATACTGCCACCACTGAGATGGTTTTACCCATTCTCGCTGGTGTAGCAGTGGCAATAAAGATCAATCCGTTACTTTTGATGGTTCCAGCAACCTTATCCGCCTCCTGTGCCTTTATGATGCCTGTTGCCACACCACCCAATGCCATAATTTTCGGAACCAGACGGCTGCGTATAGCGGACATGGCAAAGACCGGTATATTGTTAAACTTTCTGGGTATAATTCTAATAACCCTCACCATATATTTTCTGGGAAGGCTTGTCCTCAACATAGACCTGGCCCAGTTTCCGGATTGGGCGCAAGGAGGCTGATTTTGAACTAATCTTTTTTCTAAGGAGGTAGATTAGAATGTTACTCGATTACAACCCTGAAGAAGTTGTCCCTGAGCTGTTCGAAGCTGCAAAAAAAATATCAAAAGAGCGTTTCATTCTGGCTTTGCTGGATGTAGCCAGAATTTGTGATCCTCGTGGTAATGTGTTAATCTTTGGAGATGAAAGGGGCTTTGCTTTAGATGAATTTTGCAGATTGTTCAACACAATACTCAAAGGTTCATTTTCAGTTGAGAGGGACAAGGATTTTTTTGTTACCAAGCTTCATCTTCTGGCATATAGTCAATTCTGGGATTGCAGGTCAATCCAACGAATGCTAAGCTCTCTGGCCAGAATAGCAAGAGGTGAACGGTATGATGCAGACCTGTACCTGAAAAACGCTCCACTCACCTGGAAGATAATGGAAATCTTACAAGATGATGCTGACAGGGCTGGCATAAAACTGGGTTCTTTCCTAAGGCAGGTCTATAGAAACCAAATTAGAAATGCTTTTGTTCACAGCGAGTATTGTTTTCTTTCGGGAAAACTTTCTCTGCTGAATTATGACAAGAATAAAAAGTGGACGATCCCTTCCATCACGGCAGATGACTGGGACCAGATATATAAAGCCTTCAAGGCTTTCTGTAATACCCTGTTTCACAGGCGTTCACAAGAACTGGATGAGTTTAAGAAAGAGTCCCCATTCATCATCAAATCCTCAGACTTTAAAAGGCCCAAGTTCAAAGAGCTGAGAATAAATTATGACACCAATAGAAAGCGGTGGGACTTCGCCTGAATCTTCCTGTTGTGTCAGGTCACACCCGCCAGGGCGGCCAAGACCTGACAGAATAGGAAAGGCGTCTACGAATAGCGGACATGGCTAAGACCGGTTTACTTTTAAATTTCTTAGGAATAATCTTGATAACGCTGACCATATATTTTCTGGGAAGGATTGCTTTCCACATAGACCTGGCCCAGTTTCCGGAGTGGGCTCAGGGGGGGTAGATGCATTCGTAGGTCAGGTGCCCTTCGCATCCGACAGCAAAACCGGGGCTACCGGGTAGATTAAACAGCTCGGGCGGAGCCAGCTTTGAGTTGCTGTCTTCCCTAAGTTTCACTTGACTTTTTGAGATTACCAGGTATTATTCTATTAGAGTAAGAAGATGTACTTACC
>JBARPA010000467.1:0-9605 GCA_049642665.1 Candidatus Zixiibacteriota bacterium | reverse complement strand
CACTTGATACTGCTACATAACCACCATCAAGAGACATTTTTAGATGTTGAACAACCCTATAAGGTAGTGTTTTTTGCTTAATCAGAGTCCCATTACCCTGAAAAAAACAAAGATAAATTTTCCATTCTTCTTTCCGGGAGGAGGGCTTATCCAAAGACTCATTTTTCTTTTTCTCTATTGTTTCTCTTCTTAATTTTTGAATCTTCTCTTCGTCTCTTTTAGAAGATGGAATGGGAGGATTAGGCAAAAGATCCTGCACTTTTTCTGTCACTGTAATATTAGTTATTTTAGGCTCTGGGTGTCCAAAGACAGAACTGCTAGCCATCACTATGTATGATGCATTCGAATTGATTGCCACTCTTTTTTTAGATTCTGTACCTGTGTCTTTTTCCCAGATCAACTTTCCATCAGCACTATAAAGGGTTAATTTCCTATTTGCAGTAATGAAATAATCCCCATTTTCAGAGAAACCATAGGTACTTGAGGGCTCTATACAATTTGAAGGTTCTGAAGAGGAAGTAACATCATAAAAACACATCAGACCGCCTACTGGATTCTTTGCGGAGAAATTTTTACCGTTGTTTGAGACAAGAATGTTACTTCCTGTAGTTCCTTTCCAAATCTCCTGACCATTATCGTCAACAAATGTTGCATCTACCGCACCTTCCATAACTGGATCAGGGAAAAATGTTTTCAGCACCTTATATCTGCCATTTTCTGATACTGCCATTTCATGACGTACTCTTGAATCCATCTTTATCTTCAACCACTCTTCTTTAAGTTGAACCATTTCTTTATCCTGCTTAGGCACCAAATCCGCTAAAGAAGCTTCCAAAGGAACAGATCCTAAATAATTTACAGTTAGCTTGGGTGTTTTCTTACCCATTCCTTTAACATCCTGAGCTAAATTGGAATGAGATAAAAAATAACCACCCAGAAGGAATACAAATAAAACTATAACGTTCCTCCAGATTTTTTGACCTAATCTCATTTTCAATCCTCCTGTTTGTTTAAACAGAATTTAAGTGAATCTATAAACACTTTGCTCCTCCCATTAAAAGCTCTCAACCCTTCTACCCATCTTCTTTACTCAAAAAATATTTACTCTCCAAACAAGTATTGTCAAGTGTTTTTTTCATTTTGGTTGTCAATTCCCAATTTTCAATAGGGTCTATATACCATCTCGTTAGGAAATGGGAATAACAGGGGAATTTAGAAAGTTAAATTGGGTAGTAACTCTGTAACACTCTCCTGGAATTGTGATTACGCAGAGATTGTATAAAGAGAAATATTTATTATCGGCTTTTGTTACTTCCTATAAAAAAGTTCTAAACTGGTCTCGCAGTGTCCCTTCCCTAAGCAAATACACGAAAATACAGTGAACAGTATGGTAAGGTAATATAATATTAGTGGACTTAGAGATCAAAGCTGAATGTAAATGAATCCTGCGTATCTGTTTAATTGATCTGGTCAACTAATATTTGCCTTAAGATTTGCATAATTTTTTTCACGATGCAAAATAATTATAAACATAAGGTGGGTGGTGCGTGCCACCCCTACCATCACACACAGGGGGGTTCCCTAATTCATATAAACAGGATGTAGGGGTCGGGTAAGGGCAACTGTTTCAATTTTGTTTCAATTAGGGTTAAGTTTTCTTGGGTTTTTATGGGTTTTGATGGGCTATCACAAAGTTGTTAAGTTTTTGTTAGCCTTTGTAATAGCCCATAGTTCAACGACTTGCATCCAGGCCTCAAGAGGATTCGAATCCCGTTTCCCGCTTTTTTTATATGTACTTTGTTGATCCCTCCATTTTTTCATTAGTTTAAATTTCAATTCAGTTAAATTTAGTTTTTCCTGGATTATATTGGGTATGTCCGAAGAAGCTAACCTATTAGAAAATAATTGATAAAATCGGCGTGGCAGATCGATCCCGTTACTCTTTCACCAGGTTCTAAAGGATGTTATTATGAGATATTATATGACCAATCATCTCAATAGCCACTTATCAATTACAACAATAAAAATTATGTGTTCTTGTTGAATTCCCTTTCAATGTCCTCAGTCGTTAATGACTCATCCAAATATTTGCTGTGATCGATATTTACCCAGCGCTCGTTAACCCGACGTCTACATATTCGGTGGATGTTCAATAAATGACGTGTGGAAATATTGTCGGTGGTACTATTTTTCCCGCCGGAACCGCAACTTAAGGTGAAAGAAGTAGGCAGGGTATTGAACATCCCTCCTAATGCTCCCTGGGTGGATGGAGTATTAACCAGAATTCGGGCAACATCGAGAGCTTGAGAAAAGTATTCGATTCGCTCGGGGTCATTGGAATATATGACTGCTGTGTGACCAATACCTCCAAAGTGAGTAATCTCCACGCAGCGATCAATGGCAGATTCGAAGTCCTCTTCGATATAAAATGCCAGAATTGGAGCTAAAATTTCAGCGGACAGAGGCTGATCACGCGAGACATGATCCAGCTTTGCAATGAGAACCGAAGTATCTGGAGGAACCTGGATACCAGCCATCTCAGCAATTCTTTGAACCGGTTGACCCACTACCGCAACAGACATCACACCCCTTTCCTTATCATAAGCAACACGACCAACTTTTTCGATTTCCTCCGGTGACAGGAAATATGCTTTTTGTTTTTTGAACTCCGCTATCACCTGATCAGCAATATCTTTCTTAACCATGATAGCCTGTTCGCTGGCACATATGGAACCGTTGTCGAACGTTTTGGACATCATGATACTCTGAACAGCAAAGGGGATATCTGCGGTTGCGCCCACGTATACGGGAACGTTGCCTACTCCAACACCTATTGTGGGCGTACCGGAGCTGTAACTTGTTTTGACCAAATCACCCGTACCGGTAGCTAATATGAGCGCCAATCCGGGATGGCTCATCAACTCCTTGGTCTTCATCAGGCTGGGCTTTGTTAACCACTGGATGCAGTGCTCGGGTGCTCCCGCCTTCAGTGCTGCCTGGTAACAGATGCGGGCCGTTTCCGCAACACAGTTTTTAGATATGGCATTGGCACTCATAATTACCGGATTGCGAGTTTTCATCGAAATGAGAATTTTAAAGATGGTGGTTGATGTGGGATTGATTACCGGAACTAATGCCAGAATGGGACCCAACGGCTGAGCCATTTCGATAATGCCCGAAAATGAGTCCTCGGAAATGATACCCACCGTCTTCTTTTTCTTGATGTGCTCGTACACCAATTGGGTGGCGATGACATTCTTGATGACCTTGTGCTGCCAGACGCCCAATCCAGTCTCCTCAGCTGCCATTTTGGCGAGATGAACCCGGTTGTTCAACGCTTCCACATAGACTGACTGCACAATGTGATCTGTTTCGGTCTGGTCTAATTTTTTAAATGCAATGAACGCTTTTTTGGCTTGCTGGATAATCTCATCTGAACTGGCCATCACTGCTTCTCCTTTGTTGAATACTTCATTCCCAACCTAAGACATAACCTGCTAATTGACAGATAACTATTTATTGATCTGGCACTCGTGTTTACCAGAATTCTGTGATAGAAAATTGTTTCTGATCATCCTAAGCCCAAAAGAATATTCCATTACCATTTTAATAAAAAATAGGTTATTGTCAATAGAAAATTGATCGTACTTTAAAGCTGCAAAGTTTCCCTTTTGTTAAATGAACTACAAAATCTGAATCTTTTCAAAGGGTTTTTTAATATCTATAAACTGGGCCAGGATACAAGCATACGGTTTAGAAAAAATTCCCGAAATCTTTTTGTAAAACCTCATAAAACTCTTCAATATTTTTCCGATTAATGTTGGTTTTTATGGATTATGATGAGCTATTGCAAAGACGGCAAATTGTTATTTCTCTTTGCTGTAGCCTGTCACTCAAGGAATTGCATCCAGGTAACAGAAGGGTTTGAATCGCGTTTCCCGCTTTTTTTTATTTATTCCTTCCCAACAGCTTGATTTTCCTATTCAGCAGTTTGTTGAAGTTGGGATGGTTTTCTTGGGTTTTTATTGATTGTAAGGGAGCTATTGCAAAGTTGCTAATCTTATGTCTCTCTGCAGAAGCTCTTAAAATGGGTTTAATGAAATCCTGCTTTGAAAACAAGGTGGGACTACCATACTTAGTTAAATACTTAGAGAACTAATGAAGGGAGGTTTTAATCTCCGATTTCTTCTGTTCGACTTATTCTCTTCTGTACTTTTCTCCAGGAATCTGTGATGAGGAAACTTTCCTTCATATTGTTAATCATCCGGACGAACTTATTCATCGGCACGGAGAAGGTAAGGATATCCTGGGGAACACAGGGTCGGGCTGAAACGTCAAACATCCCCAGAACACCTCTGGGATGATGGGATTCCCTTTCAAGGTAAGGATACTGGACGATGGAGCCACAGCCAGCAGAAAAGGGTGCGAATACTCCGTTCGGGTCGATCTCATCAAAGCTGGTCAGGGTAAAAAGCCCGGAGAGAACGTCAGGCTGGGCATAAAAGATCACCACCTCAGGTTTATCCGATTCCTCAAGCATGTCCCACCTTTTGAAAACTATGTACCTGGCCGGTGTCTTAAACTTGGGTAATTTTTTCATTACCTCTTTTACCATCTCCGGTGATTTCTTGTATCTTTCTCCCTCAAGCTTTCCGGGGATGCCGCAGGAAAGAAAATATTCAAAGTTGGGTGCAATTTCCTCAGAGAACCCGAGATATCTTTTCCCGCCCCCGCAGCCGATGGAATCGACGCTAAGAAGAAGAGACTTTCCGATTCGTGCCTTATTCAGATCACAGATCACACACCTATGTCCTGAAGTAGGTTCAGGCTCCTCGACTGATTCTCTAGCATCGGTGTAATAAAAGGCAATGGGAAGCTCTGCACCGTTGAAATACTCATTCCAGAGCTTGGTGAATTTCTCTTTAATTTCCATATCCATAGTTAATCCCTTTGTTAAAGGTTCTTTCATTCATCTTTATTATTTTTACGAGTGAATGTTTGAATATTATCCGAGATTTTTTCTATGGAATAATATTTTCTGCACTTTAAGGTACAGTTTTTAGTTGACTTCGCAAGGAATTATTTGTATTATTTTCAGAGGTTGGATGTCTGTGTTTTAAAACATGCAAGGAGGTTTTTATGAAGACCTTCGTATTAATGACCAAGCTGGCTTCCAGAGAGGCACAACTGGTGGAGATCGGGGCCAAGTTTCGTGACAGAGCTAGAAGCGGACGTGCCTGGCTTAAGGAAATTAAGGAAAAGTGCCCGGAGATTAAGTTCAAAGCTCACTATGCTCTTATGGGCTACTGGGATTCCATGCACATCTATGAAGCACCTGACGAGGAAATGGCAGCTAAGGTATCGCTTCTCACCCGTCCCTATGCTGCTCAGGTGGAAAGCTGGTTGGCTCTGCCTTATGAAAAGATCATACAGATAAGCGAGGAGATCGAATCCCCTGAAGGAAAAGAGTAATCTAAAAGCAGAATAGAGGCACAGCTCAGGTTCAAGAATTTGGGGTTGTCAGGCACTTTTACCCGGCAACCCCATCTGTCCTTTTCTTTAGTTTATATTTTCAGTTCACAAGTTTTGATTCGGGGATGTCTTCTTCTTTTACCGGCAGCAGGAACTGCTCAGGGCGGGATTCTAATACCTTTCTTAACCAACTCTCTGGATATCCTTTTTCCTCAGGCTGCCCTTTTTCATTTTTAACATATCCATCATTGTATTTGGTAATCAGATATTCTCCCAGATCCCGCCACTTCTTTACCACCATCTCGCCCTGGGTAACTGAATAGTCAGTGAGATAGCTGGTTAAAAGCTCCGGATCGGATTTTGAGAGCTCCACTCCGACCTTTTCCACCTCCGGCTGCAGTTTAATAAAGTTACCCTCGATGTCGCTTTGCACAGCCTGAATTTCAGGCAGCATAAAGGAGTATTTCAGGCAAGCATAATTTGCCACCAGGTTAAATACCCACCAGGCAGAATCCCAGGAGAACTTCTGCAGGCTGCCTGTGGTGAAGGATTGGGGAATGGTATCGATGCCACAGTAAAGGGGAAAATAACAGGTGGTGTAGGTATCATCCACCCCATACCAGAAGACCCCCCCAACAGGATCTGGCAGCCAGGAGCGGGATTGGGAGACAAATGAAAAAGCGGTCTGCTGGGTGGAGATGGGTCTTTCCCAGGCATACTCGATGCTGTCAACCATCCAGGCGATGGGACGCCAGCGGTTGGGGCATCCGTATGGCCCGGCATCGATCTCCCGGGTCATATCATAAGGGGTGTCCTCGTAGTGATCCCGCATCAGGGAGAAAACAAAAGCTAAGGAAATTTTCCTGTCAGGTTTGATCCACAAGGGATAGGGTTTTGCTCCCTCCACAGCTCGGTGGTAATCAGACGAGAGGTTTTTAGAGGGCGTTGCCCTTCGGAAAATGCTCCACACGCGAGCATCCGCATACCTCTGACTTTTAGGGGTGGCAGGATCATAGGCATCGCAAAATCTGAAAGGTTGACCAGATTGAGGATCGTAAAATCCCTTTTCAACTGCAAAGGAGATGACATTTTCAGAATAAATACAGTTTTCCGGATCATCCAGTGGGAACTCCCCGATTCGGGCCTTGTTGGCATGACAACAGATATGTCCGTCCGGGACCCTGAGCGCTACCCATTCGGCTCCTACTCCTCCTGAATCAGGCCCGATCATCTCCATTATCCAGGTTTCTTTTGTGTCTCCGATGGAAAAAGATTCACCTGAGGAGCGGTAGCCATAATCAGCTACCATATCGGTCATCACTTTGATTGCCTCCCGGGCAGTTTTAGCACGCTGAAGTGCCAGCTGCATCAGATCCCAGTAATGCAAAAGACCTTCGGGATTGCGAAGTTCCTCACGGCCACCGAAGGTGGTTTCTCCAATAACCAGCTGGTGCTCGTTCATCAGATCGACCACAGCATTGGTGTGGGGAACTTGCTTTACTTTACCCCGCACATTGCCGTTCCAGTCTTTTATCTCAAGCGAGTCCTCTGGATCGTAATCCCCGGCCGGGATATACTCGAGATGGGGATGGAATTCCCCATCGCAGGTGTAGGTGATCATAACCGAGCCGTCCGCTGAGGCTCCTTTGGTTACCAAAAGGCTGGTGCAAGCCTCCGAAGGAATAGAAGAAATCAGATAAATACAAAGGCAAAAGCTGATCATAAATGTTAAGTATCTTTTTTTCATTTGTTAACCTCTTTTTTTATGTTTTCTTGACTAACTTAAAACTGGAAATCTTTAGAATTCAGTTGTAACCTGGTCATAACAGTAATCAAAGATATTTTTATTCATAAAAAAAGTCAAGCTTTATTCCCTATTGAATCTCTGATTTGGGCTTTGACAGAATTAAGAAAATTGCTTTATTAAGTAACAAAAGATTTTTATACAATAGGAAGATGAACATTTCGTCTGAAGTTTAACTTGTCTTATTTTTTCACAGGAGGAGAAGATGAGCGGAATAATCTTTTTTAGAACTCAGAAACTTATTGAGTTAAAAGATTTTTATTTGAACCGGGTGGGCTGTCAATTGTGGCAGGATCAGAAAGACTGTCTGATTTTCCAAAATGGAAACCTTCTGTTTGGATTTTGTGAAAGAGATGATGTTGATAAGGAGGGGATCATTACGTTTTTTTATGATAGAAAGGAAAAAGTGGATCGGATGTATGATAAGTTTAAGGAAGTTGCTTTATCCCCACCATCAATGAATGAGAAATACCGGATCTATCATTTCTTTGCCAACGACCCGGAAGGGAGGAAGGTTGAATTTCAATACTTTGATCATCCTGTTGACAGGTATCTTTGTGGAGATGAGCTCTTGGAGACGAGACGAAGCATCCGGGATTTTAAACAAAAAGAGATACCTGAAAAAATCCTGGAAGGGATATTTGAAATTTCGAGATTTTCACCAACTGCGAAAAACTCCCAATCATACTATTTCAAAGTTATCAGAGAAAAAGAATTAACTAAAAAACTATCTGAGGTACGAGGGAAAAGCAGTGCACCAATTGGCAGGGCACCTGTGGCTGTGGCAGTCTGCTCTGATCCTGATCTCTCAAAGCGGCATATTCAGGACGGCTGCATTGCTGCTTATCATTTTATGCTTTCCGCCTGGTTCTTTGGATTGGGCACCTGCTGGATCGGAGGGATGGATAGGGAGGAGGTTAAAAAATTATTGGGAATCCCTTCAAATCATAACATTGCCACTATTACGCCTCTGGGATATCCAGCACAACTTATACCCGGTCCTCCTGGGAAAAAAGAGCTTTTCTGGTTTGTGAAATGATTAAAAGATCAACCTGGAGATTGATTTGGGAGTTAAAATGATTTGCCTTAAAGGGCTGAAAAACACTATTGACATATCGGGAAATTTCATTAAATTGATAGGGAGGATATTTTTGCTTCGAACTTTATTTGACAATCAAAATAAATTTTATGTTCCTGCATCAATACCTATTTATAAAGGTTATACAGGTCGATATTTTTTTATAAGCAATAATCATGAGGTTAATTAACGTAAAAGAAAAGAAGACAAAGTTAGTCCATATTAATGTAATCACTTGAACTGAAAATAGGAGGAAGGATGATAAAATCGAAACTGATCTTTGTATTGTTGATGGGGATAGCTTTTTTATTCTTTGCCAAACCTCTATCAACAGCAGATGATTACAATATCTCATATGTGGCTGAGTTTTCCTTGAATGATCTTTCCTTTGGCAGTTTGACGGATTACGACATTGTGACTCTTAAAGATGGTGACTTGTCGGGCGATCCGGGTAAACCGATGTTGCCTTTCAAAGAGCTGAAGATAGCCTTGCCCCGGGGAATGGCGGTGGAGAGGGTTTATGTTACGGATGCCATAAGCGAGGATATCTCGGGTGAGTACAATATCTTTCCGGCTCAACCCCCGCAAAAAATTGGTTTACCAGGTGAGGATTTCGTCGAGCCGAACCAGGAGATTTATGCCTCTGCAGAACCTTATCCAGAGGAACTGGTGGAGTTTGTTAATCAAGGCGATCTGGCAGGTCAGGGTATAGCCCATGTTTTAATATATCCTCTACAATACATCCCTGCTGAGAAAAGGCTTAAGTTTTACAGTTCTCTAACCCTATCCCTTGAAGGTTCTGCTGGCTATAAATATGGCGATCGTCTTTCACCAAACATCTCGGAAAAAGGCAGGAATACCTATGAGCAAATGATCAAAGATATGGTGGTAAATCCGGAACAGGTTGAATTGAGTGCACCAATGGAGATGAGCACATCCACCTTGCTTCCGGATGGACCTTTTAATCACGTGATTGTCACTAATAGTTCTTATGCTACGGATTTCCAGCCGTTGGTTGACTGGCATATTAAAAAAGGTGTAAAGGACACAGTGGTTACCACCGCCTGGATCTATTCCAACTATACCGGAAGCACCAATCAGGAGAAGATCCGCAACTTCGTTATTGACGCATATTTCAACTGGGGAACAACCTATTTTCTTATGGGCGGTGAAAATGGTGATGTTCCCTTTGAGTACAGAACCTACTACGAGGATTATACGCCCAGCGATCAATACTACTCTGATTTCGAC
>JBARPA010000466.1:0-1964 GCA_049642665.1 Candidatus Zixiibacteriota bacterium | reverse complement strand
CCTCTTTTCTTTTTCAGAATTTCCTCTGCACTCCCCTGGTTGGCAGCAATTTCCAGATAACCCGAGCTTCCTTCCAGAGCTAAAGTTTCTTTTTCCTTGCCATCAGAATAGGAACCGGAGATTTTCTTTATAACCTTTTTACCGATTATAAGTCTGAAATCCTTTTGGGATTTGATATTTTTTACCAGGGCGTAGTCTATGTTAGTAATCAGATTGCCAAACCTGTCCGACCACAGGATCTCACCCTGGATCAGACTATTTTTAATTATAGTAGATGGAATTTTTAATTTCATACACGCCTTGGCATCTGTTCCGAACTCCTCAGGTTGGATTCCTAAAGAAAGGTAAGCTGCCACAGGCGCGAAAATGTCCCGGGCGTGAAAGGTGGACGATTTTCCTATGAAATATTTGGAGTTATTCAGGTTTATCATCTTTAGAATCTTTTCCTCATTGTAAACAAAGGAAAAAACGCCATTGTCCGGACCGATAAAACAAAAGTTCTCAGAGATGATCAGAAGGGATTGCCTTGAACTTCCCACACCGGGATCAACCACTACCAGATGAATTGTCTCTCTGGGGAAAAAACTGTAAGAATTTTTCAGGATAAATGCTCCATCCCACACATCAAAGGGTCTAACCTGATGAGATATATCCACTATCTGGAGACTAGGATTTATCTTCAGGATCACTCCTTTAACCGCACCCGGATACCCGGCCTCACCTCCGAAATCAGTTATTAAAGTTATTATCCTTTTTTTCATATTATAGATCCAGAACGTTCAATCCGGAAGAGGGTTCCTTTTTTCTTATCAAGGTCTCGGTGGTTGTATGAATAAAGAACTCGCCGGTACCTGTTATTATGGCCTTAAAAAGATGGCCTCCGATTAAATTGTAATCAGAATCTGAGAGATTCACGTGGGCATGCACCCCTGCTTTTCCCTCTAAATAATAGATATCTCCTATAAGTGAGGTCACCTCATATTCATTATCAAAATCTCTCTCTACATACTTTTTGTTTGCAACATCAAAATAACCTAATGTAACATCTTTAACCGCACCCAGACCGTATAAAAATCCCCCCGGTATTTTCTCCCTTTCCGCCAAGATACAAAGCGATTCTATGATTTCCTCTCCTTTTTCCAATCTCACCAGATATCCATTGGGAATTTTCTTGAAAAACATATCTCTCCTTTTTTATAACTAAACTTCTATTTTTGAGTTTCCTTTCTGATCCAATTCAGATATTCCTCTGATCCCGCCTCTATGGGCAAGGCAATGATCTCAGGAACCTCGTAGCTGTGAAGTCCTTTGACCTCATTCTGGATCGATTCAAATAGATCCATCCTGCTTTTGACTATCAGAAGAACCTCTTTTTCTTTTGAGACTTTTCCCTTCCAGTAGAAGATGGATTTTACCTCGGGCACAACATTAACACAGGCAGCCAATCTTTTCTCCACAAGGGAATTGCCGATCTTTTCAGCCTCCTCCGGAGAAGAGCAGGTAACCAGGATGAGTATGAACTCCTTCATCTTCTGATTTTCCGCTTCAGGATTTTTTCAAGATCGTTTACTTTACCCTTTATCCTTCCCCGGGCTCCTTTTCTGTCGTCAATGGTGATCACTGTGTAGATTCTTTTGCAATCTTTCCTCAAGGCATTATTGCATTTTTTAATCACCTTAAATATCCTGTCCCAGTCTCCCTCAATTGTTGTGGACATGGAACCGGTCTGATAAGGTAAACCGCTTTTATCCACGATATCGATTACCCGGGCCACAAATTTCCCCAACCTTTCACCCTTATCCGTGGGAAACATACTGAATGAAACAACCATCTTACCTCCTCCTTTTAACTTAAACTACATTTTTTATTTGAACTGTCAAGAGTTTAGTAAAATTAGGGGGACTAATTCGGAGGACTCCTCAAAAGGTATTTTTACTTCCTCAGTTCATTAGCTTTTTAATGAT